>WREB01000205.1 GCA_009779525.1 Defluviitaleaceae bacterium | reverse complement strand
CAAAGCGGCGTCGATATGGAAATCGCCTTGACCGTCGACGAATTCGTAGAATCGTATATAAAATCTCTCGGCTCGCGGTGCGCGTGATGGACGGCCGGCCAATTTTAGAAATAAGGGAATTGACTCACATATACAGCGTCGGCACGGCTTTCGAAAAAAAGGCGCTGGACGCTGTATCGTTAAAAATTTTTAAGGGGGAGCGCATCGGGCTGATCGGCCATACCGGATCCGGAAAAAGCACCCTCATACAACATTTTAACGCGCTGCTTAAGCCTTCGTCAGGCCAAGTCCTGCTTGACGGATCGGATATAAACTCGGACAAAAAATCGTTGAAGCGCGTGCGCGAGCGGGTCGGCCTCGTCTTCCAGTATCCCGAGCACCAGTTGTTCGAGGAAACGGTGTACAAGGACATCTCGTTCGGGCCGAAAAACATGGGCCTTACGCAGGACGAAATAGACGAAAGGACGCTAGACGCCGCAGGCAAGGCTGGCCTTCCGGCGGAGACGCTTGAAAAATCTCCGTTCGAGCTTTCGGGCGGGCAAAAAAGGCGCGCGGCGATCGCCGGCGTGATTTCGATGAGGCCGGATGTGCTCGTGCTTGACGAGCCGACCGCTGGGCTCGACCCGAGCGGGAGGGACGAAATACTTTCGCAAATAAAAATCTTAGGCGAGGCGTCGAACCAGACGCTGGTCCTGGTTTCGCACAGCATGGAGGACGTCGCCAATTTCGCGGGGCGCGTCGTCGTCATGGCCGAAGGCCGGATCGTCTGCGACGGGACGCCCGAGCACGTTTTTTCGCAAACCGAAATGCTGGCAAGTCTTGGCCTCGCCGTCCCGCAAGCCGCGCTTATAATGCAGGGGCTTCGCGGCGCCGGATATGACGCGGGCGGCGCGCACACGGTGGGCCAGGCGGTTTCCGCGCTGCTTGACATGCATAAAAGCGGGTCAAGCAAGGCATGAAGCGCGTCACTATCGGCCAGTTTTACCCATCGGATTCGATAATCCACCGACTGGACGCCAGGATCAAGTTTATAGGGGCGATCATATACATAACCGCCCTTTTTTTGGTGAAGCACCCGGCGGGCTACGCGGTCGCCGCCGTCTTCATCGCGACTGCGATCCTCCTTTCCGGCGTTCCCGTGAAGCTTTTGGCAAAGGGGCTTCGCGCGGTAATATTCATACTCCTGTTCGCCGCCGTCCTGAACGTTTTCTTAACGTCCGGCGAAACCGTGCTGTTTTCGTTCGCGTTCGTGACAATCACTTCGGAGGGCCTTGCCACCGCCGGCAAAATGGCGGCGAGGCTCGTGCTTGTCATCATAGGCTCCTCAGTCTTGACGCTTACGACGTCCCCGATACGGCTGACCGACGCGATCGAGTTTTTAATGAAACCCTTGAAAAAAATTAAGGTGCCTGCGCACGAAATAGCCATGATGATGACGATCGCCCTCGGCTCGATTCCCATGCTCATGGACGAAACCGACAGGATCATGAAGGCGCAGGCGGCGCGCGGCGCGGATTTTGAGACGGGCGGGTTGATAAAAAAGGCGAGGAGCCTCGTTCCAGTGCTTGTCCCGCTTTTTTGCTCGGCGTTTCGGAGGGCGGAGGAAATGGCTGTCGCGATGGACGCCCGCTGCTACCGGGGCGATTACAACAGGACGAAGATGAAGGAAATGAAAATGCACCCTCGCGACTACGCCGCCGCGGGGTGCATCCTGGTTTTTGCTTCGGCTGTTTTCGCCTCTCGGCTGATTAGTTGATCGTAAGCTGGGCGTTCGAGGTCTCCGCCGTGAGTTTGACGCGCTTCTTCGACCTGTCGAAATAGGACGAGCGCGCCTCGACAAGCGCCGGGTCGTTTATCAGAAACTGCAGCCCGGTCAGCCCCACCCTTATTTCGCCGAGCGTCGTGTGCGCCTTTATATGGTAGCCGAGGTCCGGCTGGGTCGGCACGTTGATCGAAAGCTTCGCGTTGCTAGTCTCGACCGACCAAAGGTATTCCTCGTGCCTCGCGAACGACGACATCATCAGCGAAAGTGCGCCGTTGAAGTTCGTCAGCGAAAGCTTCGCCGCGTCCGCCTCGTCGACTTCGACGTTCCCGTTGAAGTTTTCTATTATCGCGCTGTCCGCGGCTATTTGGCCGAGCGCGAGGTTACCGTTGCTGCACTCCGCCTTTAGGTTGACCGCGCCGAGCCCCGCGAGCCTCGTCTGCCCGTTGGCGTTGGTAAAGCGCATCTCCTGCGCCGCGAGGGACGATATGTCCATGTTGCCGCCGATTCCCGAAATATTTATTATTTGGAACATCCTTTCGGGGATGTACGCGTCTATCGCGACGCGCTCGAACTCGTCCTCGTCGTACTTGAGGAAGTATCTTCCCCCAAGCTTGACCATATCGATCGCGGCGCCACCGCGCTTCGGCTTGTAGGATATCTTCGCCGTTATCTTGTCGCCGTTGTAGCCCTTTACGCGCACGTCGGCTCCTAGGCCGGCGAGCGTTAGCTCGTTTGAGCCCGGCGCGATGACGACCTCGATGTTTTTCTCGAAGCCGGAGGAAGCCGGGGCGCTCTTAGCCGCCCTCGGCGCCGCGTGCGAAGACGGGCCCTGCGGTTCGCTTTTGTACGGGCGCGGCGAGGTCTCCGCCGAAAACGATTTGGAAAGGCGGTCGGCGCCGCTCACGATCTTTTCCGCGACCGTTTCCGTAAACTTTTGAAGCTTTGGCTCCATGTCCTTTGCGAACGCCTCGAACTTCTTGCCGAGGTCTCCCGTCAGGTCGTCGAAGCTTTTGGACGGCGCTTCCTGGCGCTGGCTTCCTTCCGGACGGCGCGAAGCGGAATCTCCCGGCCGGCCGGGCGGCGTTGGAATGTCCGCCGCGGGCGGCGGTTCCGGCTTGTACTGCGCGTTCGCCTCGCGCGAATAATCCGGCGCGGCGCCGCCTCCGTCGACCGATTCCAACAGCTTTGCGGCCTCCGCCGCGGTTATTTTCTTTTCCTCAAGCAGCTTCAGTATCTTCATCTTTTCGTTCGTCATACCCGCAACATCCCCTCGCCCGCGCATATTAGCATGCAAACCGAAGTATAGGGTCATTCGCCATGGCAGTCAAACGACGCGCCCACACCCGTTTCAAAGATATACGGGAGCTTGGCTAAACAGTCTAAAAGGCCGGCGGAATAAATCCGTCGGCCGATAAATCGCAAGCAGCGTAATTTTTCATTTTATTTTTGGATATCGATTCCGAGGCAAAAGGTCAGCGCCGGCGTTTCCTCAAGCCCCGTCGTCTTGCAAGCGTCGCACACCCAAAAGTATACGTAGACGTACGTGCAGTACTTCGGATGAGGTATAGTCGGGACGCCGTGCGAGGCGACGTAACCGTAGCTGTCCGTAATGCGGATTTTATCGTGCCTTCCGACCGTGCACACCCTTGTTGACTGCGACTGCGGATCCACCCAGCTCTCCCAGCCGGCGGAAGCGTATTCGCACCTGTGCCCGTCTGTCTCGCAGCTTTTTATGCCTTTGTCGACGAAAATAACGACTCGCCTGTTAAAAAACTCCTCTAGCAAAAGATCCATTTCTTCCTTCGTTATCTTGTTGCTCTCGTCGATCCCGAGGAGTTTTTCTACGCACTCGCTACCGCATACGTGCGCGGCGCAGTCTGACTGCTTCGCCGCGGCGGGTTGTGATGCCGCCAGGGAAAAAAGGGCGAGCAGCGTCATTGCAAAGCAAATTTTTT
>WREB01000204.1 GCA_009779525.1 Defluviitaleaceae bacterium | reverse complement strand
CGGGAATTGAAAAACGCTTTCGAGAAAATTATTGTAGAAGGTTTTTTATAGAATTGTTGAATGCCAAATAATAATGTGATTAAAGAAATTTAAACAGTTTTTTGAAAATGCTACCAAATCCACGGCACATCGTATTTTTGAATGTTTTCGTCTGCGGTTATAATCGTCATCTCTTGTAGAAGCGCGGTTGCTATAACGATTCCGTCGAACGGGTCACGATGCAAAAGCGGCATGGTGTTATATGTTTCGAGACATCCCTGATTAATACCGATAATCCCGAAACCGTTCATTTCCACTTCTGAAAAGACACCGGATAAATCGTTGGGCAACGGCAGCTTTCCGATACGATTTTTTATTATTGATATTTCCCACAATGATGAAATACTTACGAATTTATAAATATTTTTGTCCAAAATGATTTTTTGAGCTAACGGGGACAATTTATCCGAATCAAATATTATCCATAATAATACATGCGTATCCAAAAGATAATCCATTAATACATATACTCCATCATATCATCCAAAGGTTTATTAAAATCATCCGGAATTTTTATTGTGCCATTGAACTTTCCAAGCACAGGAGTTTTATTTAAATTCGGTTTAAGCAAATAAAGCGGATTATCATCTCCGGTTTTGCTTATTGGTTCGATAAACATAATCACGACTTCATGCGGTTCTTTAACAGTGATTGGCTGTTTTGGCTTAAAATTAACGCCATCATAAATCGCTTTTATGGCATACATATTTTTCCTCACTCGCATATAATTTTTTTTAAATGATTATTTACCGTTACATTATAACATGGATAGTAAAAAAATTTCAATTCCCAAAACCCCTGATGAAATTTTTCACGTCAGTCGATGGATAATGCAATAATTTAAAGAAAGGATTGTTTATGGATGATATGGTGTTCGGCCTGGCGGACACGGGTCTTCATTACCTGAGGGCGAGTAGGTCAAGGACGTTTGTTTATTTTTTATGCGGTACGGCGCACTTGATTTAAAACAAACTAGCGCGTAAAAACAAACGCCCCGGACAAAGGGGCGTTTGCTTTTAAAAATTTGCGAGCGTACCGTTATACCATGCCGACAGCGGGCGTTTTTATTTCGATACAATTCGCCTCACGCCTGCTCGTGCCCCTTGTGGTTTTCGTTCCCCTCCATGTGCTTGTGGAACATCCCCTGCGAGTGCATCCTGTTGTGGAGCGCCCGGTGCGCGCCCGACAAAGCGGAGAGCGCCAGCTTGTACTGCTTCTCCCGCGCCTTCGTCCCGAGGAACTTGACGTAGGTCGCAGCGCCCTCAATCTGGTCGAGTATCGTCGCGGCGTCGGGGCCGCTAAACGGCGGCTTGCCCCCGATGATTACGAAAATCGCCGAGGTGTGCGCCGCGATTATTTCGTTTTGCCCCCACGGCATCCTTCCGCGTATGCGAAGCGCGAACCAAGCGCTCTCGAACGTCTCCACCGAAAGCGATCCACTTCGCTCGCCGATTTGCGAATCGAGGCTTATCTTTTCGATTATCTCGCCGTTTCTAATCAGCTCGACGGATGTGAGCGGCAGCGCGGCGCTGGCGACGGTCCATTCGACGGCGAGCTTCGCCGCGCCGCCAAGCTCGATGGTCTCGCCCATTTCGCGCCCCTCGACGCAAAAGTCGGCGAGCGCCCCGCACGTCGCGAACGTGCGCCCCGCGGCGACGGCGCGCTTCCACGCGTCGTAGGTGAAAAGTTCGTCCTTCAGCAGTTTCGCGTAAGTACGCATCTCGCCGATCGCGATGTAGGCGCCCATCTTGTCGGTCCCGCCGACCGCCGCGACCTTGTAGCCGCAGTTAAGGTACCTGTACCAGTCGGAAAGGTAGTACGGGTTGATTCCGCCGTGCGGCCCCCAGCCGGTCGTGACCTCCACCGCGTCGATTAGCTCCGAGACGATCGCGGCGGCGTTCTCCGCCCTCGGGTTAGGGAAGTGCGGCAGGATGTTCAAACCCTTCTGCTTTCTGCACGCCTCGGCCCACTGCGTCAGCGTGGTTTCCATCGGGTCGCCGATCGCGGATTCGTCGGGACCGTCCGTTGTCAGCGGCAGAATCATCTTGCCGTCGTAGCCTATGAGAGAAATGTGCCCCATTATTTGCTGGCGGTTCTCCGTCCCGACTTTTACCATGTACTCGCCGTTCGAATTTTCAGGGCCCTCGCGGCCCGTGAAGTCCCCGATGTTGGTAAACAGTTCGCCCCACTGGCTGGCGAGCAGGTTGACCACGTTTACGCCTTCAGCCTCGCCCTCGAGGAGCGCGGTCTGCGTCGAAAGAAAATGCACGTGGGTGTCCGCCGTCGCGAAGCCTTTCTTGCGCCAGTCGATCACGCGCTCGAGCCTGATCGTAAGCTCGTCGGTTTCGGGGCCGACTTGCAGCTTCACGCGGAGCGGCTTGATCTCGAACCCCTTGCTCACCTCGACGAATACGTCCCCATGCGGAAGCAAATAGTCGGCCTCGCCGTCGATGTAGGTGCTGTAGTGCGAGCCGCGCGCGAAATCCGCCCCGTAGTCCTCGAACCAGAACGCGTTCGGCGCGCGGTGGCGGTTCCTCGGCGGCAGGTACTCGCCCGCGGCGCCGTGCGCGTGCACGCGCACGGGGGTTTTCTTCCCGTTTTCGTCAAGCACCCGCAGCGTCACGTATTTTTCCGCGGGCGAAACGCTAACCTCGCCCGCGATATCCCTCACTCGCAAAACGTCGCTTTCGTTGTAATAGATGACCGCGTCTTCGTGCGAGCAAAACTCGACAAGATAATCCTCAGCCGTTTTCGGTTCGGACGGAGTCGTCGCGTCGAGCCAGCCGTCCGGGTAAACGTTCCTTGGAGTCACGGAGATTATCTGCCCCAAATCGATGTCGACGCAAGACGTCGGGTCGCTTTGGCCGGCGCGCACGGGCAGCGCGACTTTTTTACGCGAGCCGTAGCGCAGCGGGTTTTCATCGGTTTCGCCCGCGGTCAGCCCAAAAAGATAGGCGCTTCCCCCCAGCGGCTTCAACTCGATCCCGACGATCGGTACGCCGGGGCGCGGGTTCTCGCGCGCGTAAAGCCAGAGGCCGGGCTCGCCCCAGTCCCTTTCGTTGTGGACGCGGCACTGCGTCGAGCCCCACGGGGCGTGGGGCATCCTTCCGCGTGAAATGTCCTCCGAGGCGCCGTAGTTGGACGCGTCCATGCCCTGCGGCTTGGAAAGCAGCCCGCCCTTTCCCCATGAAAACTCGACGTCGTTGATCTCGATCCTCGACTTCGCCGTAAACGAAACCGTCCCGCCGTCCTCGTATAAAAACGCGTACTCGCAAATTTCGGTCATAAGTTCCGGAAAGCCCTTGTAATTTTTTATGATCCCGTCGTCGCCGGGCGATTGCTGCGGCGACTCGCACGCGTGAAGGAAAACGAACTGCTTCGCGTTTGAAGCCGGAAACGAAATTTTTACGGCATCCGAACCAGGCTTGACGAACGCGAAACCCTCGCCGCAGTCAAACGGTATCCCGCGGTACGCCTTTACGCCCGTAGGAAACCTATCCTTCTTGCCGACGGCGAACGGCTTGCCCCCGGCCGCCTCGAGCCCGTCTTTCGTGAGGTTTAACCCGTCGAGCCTCAGAGTCTTGAATCGATCCGATACGCGCATATGCGCCTCCCAATCTTTAATGAAGCAATTTTAATACAAACGCCGCGCGTGGTAAAACAACCCGACGACTGGCCCCGCCGCG
>WREB01000203.1 GCA_009779525.1 Defluviitaleaceae bacterium | reverse complement strand
GGGGATTCGTCGGATGCGACAATTGCCACGAGGAAAAGGTTTTTACGGACGAAGTCGCGAAGACGCTGCGCTCCGGAAGTTTGCTTATAGCGAACGCGCTCTACCGGAATGAAATGACGCATAACCTAAAGCTCGCCGCCGCCGAATTGGAGGCGGCGCTTACCGAAACGCAAAAGGCAAACGACGCCAAAAGCGACTTCCTCGCCATCATGAGCCACGAAATGAGGACTCCGCTTAACGCCATTATCGGCTTGACTTGGCTGAACATGGAAAACGAAGGAATCGATCCCGAAACGATGGCGAATCTCGAAAAGACGCACAACGCCGGGACGACCCTGCTTGGGATCGTAAACGACATTTTGGACATATCGAAGATCGAGTCGGGAAAAATGGAGCTTTTGCCGACCGAATACAACCTCGCTAGCTTGATAAACGACACCCTGACGCAAAACATCCTGCGTATCGGAGAAAAACCTATTAAAATGGTTTTAAGCGTAAAAGGCAAAATCTACGAAAGCCTTTGCGGAGACGAGATAAGGCTAAAGCAGATAATCAACAATTTATTGTCAAACGCCATTAAATACACGAGCGAGGGCGAAGTCGAGTTCGCTATCGAATGCGAGAGGGACGGCGGCGACGTCTGGTTGTCCTTAAGGGTTAGCGACACGGGCCAGGGGATTAAGCGGGAGGATTTGGATAGACTGTTCGAAAATTACGCGCAGCTCGACGCGAAGGCGAACAGGCGGATAGAGGGAACGGGGCTTGGCCTTCCGATTACGAGGAAGCTTTGCGAAATGATGGACGGGTCCATTTCAGTCGAAAGCCTGCATAAAAAGGGAAGCGCCTTCACCGCGAGGGTCAGGCAGCGCTTCGTTTCGGACTCTTTTATTTGCGACGATGTTATTTTCAACTTAAGCAGCTTCAAGTATTCGGACGGGCTCCGCAACCAAATCAAGGATTTGCACCGCGCGAGCCTTCCCTACGCCCGCGTGTTGGTCGTCGACGACAACCCAACCAACCTTGACGTCGCCAGGGGCTTGATGAAGCCTTACGGAATGCGGATCGAATGCGTGGACGGCGGCCAAAAGGCGATCGACGCGATCGAGTCGGGGGGCGAAAAGTTCGACGCCATATTCATGGACCAAATGATGCCCGGCATGGACGGAATCGAGGCGACAAAAAAAATCAGGGAAATCGACGCGGAATACGCGAAGAAAATCCCGATAATCGCGCTGACGGCAAACGCCGTCGCGGGCAACGAAGAAATGTTTTTGCAAAAAGGGTTCCAGGCGTTTTTATCGAAACCGATAGACATCAACCGCCTCGACGCCGTGATAAGGCAGTGGATTCGCGATCCCGAAAAGGAAAGCGAATTTTCCGGCTCCATTGGGCAAGCAAAGATTTGCGAAAGCAAAAGGGCGGCTTTGCGAAGCATGAACGTCGAGGGTCTCGACTTGATTGACGGAGTCAAGCGGTTCGGCGGGGACGAGGAATCGTACGCGAGCGTGCTTCGGACGTACGCGTCGAGCACGAAAAACCTGCTTGAATCAATCGGGTTCGTCGATGCAAGCAACGCAAACGATTATGAAATAACCGTGCACGGCATTAAAGGGGCGAGCAAAAACATCTGCGCCGAAGTTGTGGGCGAGATGGCCGAAAAGCTGGAAGCCGCGGCGAAGTCAAAGGATTACGGCTTCATCAACGGACGGACGAAGCAATTTAAAGAAGCCGCGCTGGCTTTGATTGGGCGAATCAACGGACTTCTTGCGTCGTTTGATCGGGATTCAAAAAAACCGGCGATGGACGCGCCCGAAAGAAGCGCGCTCGCAAGACTTTGCGCGGCGTGCGATTCGTTCGACATGAACGAGGCGTACGAAATCATGGACGGGATTAATTCGCATAAATACGAAAACGACGGCGGGCTGGTCGAATGGCTTAACGCCAACCTGCAGTCGGTAAATTTCATAGGAATCGTCTCGCGGCTGACAGAAGGAGGATTCGCAAATGGTTAGCCCAAGAAAAAAAATCATGCTGGTAGACGACGACCAAACGATCTTGCAAACCGGAAGATACATGCTAAAAAGCGACTACGACGTTTATCCGCTGCCGTCCGCGGAAAAACTGTTCGAGGCGTTGAAAAGGGTCGTTCCCGACTTGATACTCCTGGACATTCAAATGCCCGACGAAAGCGGCTTCGACGTGATACTGAAGCTTAAGCTCGACGAACGGTACGAATCGATCCCGGTGATTTTTTTGACCGCCACGAACGACCGGGACAGCGTTATCTTGGGGGTGACGCTTGGAGCCTCGGACTTCGTCATAAAGCCTTTTTCGGCGGACGATTTGATTTTACGTATCGAAAAGCAATTGGGCCCGGAACGGAAAACCAAAAAAACCGTAATGGTAATCGACGACTCGCCGGAGATCCTGATGAGCGCGTATACGATGCTTCGCGACGCGTATAAAGTCTACACGCTGCCCGAACCCGAAAAACTCTCAAGCATTTTGCAAAAGGTTAAGCCCGATTTATTCCTGCTCGACTATAAGATGCCGTCGCTGAGCGGATTCGACTTGATACCAATAATACGCGGATTCCACGGAACCAAGCGCGCCCCGATTATTTTTTTAACGAGCGAGGGAACGGCGGGCAACCTTACCGCGGCAATCGGGCAGGGCGCCTGCGATTTTATCGTGAAGCCTTTCGATCAAGAAGTGCTGTGCGAAAAAATCGCCAAGCACATTAAGTAGGGTTACGCCTTTCGCTTTATCGATCCCGCGGCGTAAAGCATGAGGAAACCCGCGATTTCGACCGCGACGATCGTCGGGCCGACCGGCGTGCCCGCTAAAACCGATATCAAAAGCCCGCCCGCCGCGCATACCGCCGAAACAATCACCGAACAGACGCTGACCGCGAAAAAACTTTTAAAAACGCGCATCGCGGACAAGGCTGGAAAAACGACGAGCGCCGAAATCAAAAGCGCCCCGACCAAGTTCATCGCAAGCACCACGACCACCGCGATGACGACGGCAAGCGTCAAATTGTACGTTTTCGCCTTAACCCCGGACGCGGCCGCGAATTCCTCGTCAAAGGTTACGGCGAATATTTTTTTATAATAAAGCGCGTAAAAAACGATAACCGAACAGGAAAGCGCCGCGCACACCCAAACGTCGGCGGCGGAAAGCGTCAGTATCGATGCGGAGCCGAAAAGCGTCGCGCAGACGTCGCCCGCTATATTCGAAGATTTGGAAAAAACGTTCATGGTCCAGTATCCGATCGCAAGCGCGCCGGCGGAAACCATCGCGATGGCCGCGTCGCCCTTGATTTTCGCGCTTTGCCCCGAGCGAAGCAGCGCGACCGCGCATATTACCGTTACCGGAAGCACCAGTAGAATTTGGTTGGTCAAGCCGACCGCGGCGGCTATCGCCGTCACGCCGAAAGCGAAGTGCGAAAGCCCGTCCCCGATAAATGAAAACCTTTTCAGCACGAGCGTCACGCCGAGGAGGGAAGCGCAAAGCGAAATCATAACGCCCGCGGCAAACGCGTGGCGCACGAACGGATAACTGAAGTATGCGATTAACCTGCCTATCGCCTCATCCATATTTATGCGAATCAACCGAACTAAATAACCGCTCGGAATCCTTTGTCCGATAATCGAAGTTCTTGCCGAAAAATAGCGGCGACCGGCTCCCCATAAGAAGAATATGCGAAGCGCGCGTTCTTACGGCTTCCGAATCGTGGGAAACCATGATCACAGTCATTCC
>WREB01000202.1 GCA_009779525.1 Defluviitaleaceae bacterium | reverse complement strand
TCGCCTCGGTCGGCGCTGCCTTCGGCGTCTACATGGGAATAATCAGCAATTCTCCGGCGCTTAACGTAATGAGCATGCAGGCGGAAAAACACACGAGCATTATATACAGCGCGAAGACCGGCGAGGAGATATGGAGGCTCGTCGGGGAGGAAAACCATGTCAACGTCAATTTCGAACGGATCCCCAAAAACTTGATAAACGCGTTCGTCGCGATCGAGGACGAGCGTTTTTATTCGCACAACGGGGTGGACATACGCGGGATGGGGCGGGCGGTCTATACGCTCGTGACTTCGCAGGGCGGAACGATGCAGGGCGCAAGCACAATAACGCAGCAGCTCATAAAAAACAAGCTCGAGCGTTTCGACAGCGACCTCGTAACCAAGCTGCAGGAGCAGTACCTGGCGGTCGAGTATGAAAAAAGCCTGGCCGAGGACCTCGGGAGCAAAGTCGCCGCGAAAAACTTCATCCTCGAGATCTATTTAAACACGATTAACCTCGGCCGCGGCTACATAGGCGTGCAGACCGCCGCGTTCAATTATTTCGGCAAGGACGTGTCCGAGCTGACGCTCGCCGAATGCGCGGTCATCGCGGCCATAACCAAGAACCCCTCGAAGCTCGCGCCCGACATAAGGCCCGAAAACAACCGCGAGCGAATGGAAAAAGTGCTCGAAAAAATGCTCGAGCTAGAATTCATCGACCAACGCGAATACATCCAGGCGCTGAACGAGGACGTCTACGGCAACATCGTCAGGGGCCTACGGATGGACGACGGCTCGTATTCGATGAACACCTACTATACCGACGTGCTCATAAGCGTCGTCCACGCGGACTTAAAGCGGACGTACAACCTGTCCGACCACGAGGCGTACGACATAATCTACAACCGCGGAATCAAGATTTATTCGGCGCAGGATTTAGAAATCCAGGAGATCGTGGACGACGCGATGCGCGACTCCGAAAATTTTCCCGACCGCGACTACGAGATAGACGTCGAGTACAGGATGTCGACGAAAAACAGCATTACCGGAAAAATCGTCAACCATTCGAAAAAGCATACGGTGAAAAGCTTCGACGACGTAGAGGGTTTCATCAACCAAGTGCAAGACGACATCCTGACCGCGAACGACACGATCCTAGCGGAGCTGACCATCCTGACGGAGCAGCCCCAGGCGAGCTTCGTCATAATCGACTACCATACAGGCCAGGTGAAGGCGATTAGCGGCGGCCGCGGCGAAAAGCCGCTCAACCGTTCGCTCAACCGCGCGACCGATTCGATGCGCTCGCCCGGATCGCAGTTTAAGACGCTCGTAAGCTACGCCCCGGCGATGGAGCTAGGCCTTATGACCGCAGCCTCGATAATCGACGACGCGCCATACAACGCGTACGACGACGGCTATCCGGACGATTACGTGCCCAACAACTGGTACGGAACGAACACGTACGAGGGGCTCACCACTTTAAGGAGGGCGCTTTACCGCTCGATGAACATACTCGCGGTGCGGACGCAGATGAGTCTCGGAATCGAGACGTGCTTCTCGTTCCTTTACGACTTCGGGTTTACCTCGCTTGTCGAGGGCGAGTTCAGGAATTCGCAGTGGAAGACGGACAAGGTGGCTTCGCTCGCGCTTGGCGGGCTCACCGACGGCGTGAAGCAGCTGGAGCTTTGCGCGGCGTACGGCGCGATCGCGAATATGGGCGAATACTACAAGCCGATTTTCTACACGCGAGTGCTCGCGTACGACAACACGATCCTGCTCGAAAACGACGCGCCGCCGAGGCAGGTCCTAAAGAAACAGGTCGCGTACGTCATAACGGACATCTTAAAGGACACCATCAGGATAGGCACCGGGACGCGCGCCGCGTTCGATTCGATAAACATGCCGTCCGCCGGAAAGACGGGGACCTCCACCGACACGAAGGACCTCAGCTTCACCGGATACACGCCGTATTACGTCGCATCGGTCTGGATGGGCTTCGACCAGCCAAAAAACATAGTTGACACCAACGCCTATCATTTAAGGATATGGAAAAAAGTCATGGAGGAAGTGCACAGATACCTTCCGACGAAAGATTTCGAGCGCCCCGACGGAATAATATCCGCGACCGTATGCAGGGACTCGGGGCTGCTCGCCGGCGAATTGTGCCAGAAGGACCCGAGGGGGAGCCGCGCCTATACGGAAATTTTCATGAATGGGACGCAGCCCCTCGATTACTGCGAAACGCACCGCGAAATTACAATTTGCCTCGACTCGAACATGCGCGTCAGCGCCAACTGCCCGCAGTCGCGCCAGCAGACCAAGATCGGGATCGTCAGGCCGTTTCCCATACGGCGCGACATAAACCCGTACTCCCATGTGCAGGACGAGGAGTTTGAGATAAACGCCGAAATGATTTTCGGGCCGGCGTGCACGATACACAACTATTCGCCGAGCTACCAATATCCCGGCTACGGCCAGCCCCAGCCGCCGCAGGAAACGAATCCGGGCTACATTGTGGGAGACCCCAACGTGGACTACGGGGAAATGAACCTTCCACCGTTCGATTTTTGATTAATCAACGAACCGGAAAACATGATACAGCATTTCGGCGTTTCGTTGCCTGCGTAATATCCGGCGTGTATAATGCCGCTAAAGGACAAGTCTGGCGGTGCGCCGTTTAAGTGATCAACGTCGACGAATTGAAAAACATGTCTAGCGTAATGCGTTTCGGCGCGGGCAGCGTGATACTGCGCGAAGGCGAAACCGACGACGCCCAAAGCATGTACGTCGTCCTGCAGGGCCGCGTCGACGTAATTAAAAATTTCGGCAAAAATAACGAAAATCGCCTCGCGACCATCGGTCCGGGCGATTTTTTTGGCGAGATGTCGTTGTTCTTAGGCAGCGGGAGGACCGCGACCGTAGTCGCCGCCGACGAAACCGCGGCGCTTCGCATCGACCGCGGCAACGCGTACGCCTTCTTCGAAAACCAGCCTCAGGCGACTTTCACTTTGATACGCACGCTTTGCGCGCGCCTCGAAGCGCTTGGCGTTAAAGCGGCCGGCCCAAGCGGTTGCGCGGCAGGCGATACGTCGACGATACACGCGCCTGGCGCCGGCGCTATAAAAAATGATATTAAAAAACCGGAAGACGCTAAAGCCGAAACGCCGCAGGCGCCGGCCAAAAACGCGGATTCCCCGCTTTTTATCGAGGGACATAAATTACATGACGAAAAATATGGTTCAGCGCCTGAAAACCTCCTTTTGGACAAAAAATTCCAATGCCCGGTTTGCGTGAATTCGTTCGTTAAAAAAATCCCGAGGCCTTCGGCGCTGCGGTTGCAACAAACGGACCCAGACCTGCGCGCCCATTACAAGGACGTCGAAATCCTGCACTACGAGATCATAACGTGCCCGTATTGCCTGCTTAGCGCGTTCGCCGCGCAGTTTGAGAAGGCTGCGGCAAATAAAGAAAAGCAACTGCATGAAGTCATGAATCGATACGCGGGCGCGTTCGATTTTTCCGGCGCGGCGCCGAAAGATTTAAAGACATTGCTAGCGGGGTATTACTTCGCCGATTTGTGCGCGCCGGTTTGCTATAGAAACCCGGGGCTCGTTTCCGCCCGCGTTTGGCACAGGATCGCATGGCTTTACGGCGACTTCGGCGATCAGGTAACGGCAAAAAAAGCCGAAATAAAGGCGTTGGCCCTGTATGTCGAATCCTATCATAAACTTGATCTTCCCGCCGACCAGTTGCAAAGGATGGAATTGATCATCGGCGAGCTTTAT
>WREB01000201.1 GCA_009779525.1 Defluviitaleaceae bacterium | reverse complement strand
AACCCTGATGAAAATTACGCAACTCCAACGAATAATCTACTACTTGCTCTATATCGCTCGAAATAAATTTATCTTGACCAACTTTAAATTCTATAATTAAAACATGAGGTTTATCGGAATGAAATAAAATTATCGTATCTATTCTTCTTCCCATGCGCGGAATGTTGAACTCAAAAAAAATCGTTGCGTCACAAATTTTATTAAGCGCATCTCTTAGAATCGCTATTTCTTCTTTCCACGCGTCAACTTGTGCGCGTTCAACATGAAAACCATCGTTCACGCTGCCTTGCGAAAGATGGCCTATTATTTCATCTGGACTTGCATTAATAAATTCAATAATTTTTGCACTATACCAACTTCTCACTTTGTTTTGATAATCCTTTCATGATCTAATTGTTGATTTAACACATGTTATGTCCGTTCCTACTCCCACTCGATTGTCCCGGGCGGTTTGGACGTTATGTCGTAAACCACCCTGTTGACCTCGTCGATTTCCCCCACTATCCTTTCCGATATTTTACCGAGGGTCGCGTGGGGGATTTTTGCCCATTCGGCCGTCACGGTGTACGTGGAGTTGACCGCGCGCACCGCTATTATGTTGCCGTATCTGCGCGCGCCGTCCCTTACGCCGGTGGATAGCTCGTTTGTAAGTATCGCGAAGTATTGCCAAATGCTTCGGCCAAGCCCTGCCGCCGTTATTTCGTCGCGCACGATTTTATCCGCCCTGCGAAGAATTTCAAGCTTCGCTTCCGTCACTTCACCGAGGCAGCGGACCGCGAGGCCGGGCCCCGGGAACGGCTGGCGGAAAACGACTTCGTCGGGAAGGCCAAGCGCCGCGCCTACTTCGCGGACTTCGTTTTTATACAATTCGGCAAGCGGTTCGATCAAACCCTCGAACAAGATGTTTTTTGGGAGCCCGCCGACGTTGTGGTGGCTTTTGACAAGCTTCGAGTTTTCGTCCCCGCTCTCGGCTATGTCGGGGTATATCGTGCCCTGCACCAAAAATTCGAATTTACCGAGCCTGCCCGCTTCTTCCTCAAACATCCTGATGTAGCATTCGCCGATTATTTTGCGTTTTTCTTCGGGGTCGGTTATTCCGGAGAGTTTTTCTAAAAATGTTTTTGTGCCGTCCACGCAAACGAGGGGGTTTTTAAAATGTTCGCCGTAAGTTTTTTCGATTTGCTCGCGCTCATTTAAACGCATCAGGCCGTCGACGAAGACGCAGGTCAGCTTATCCGGCGCGGCTTTGTTGACTAGCATCGCGGCGACCGCAGAATCGACTCCGCCGGAAAAGGCGCAGACCGCCTTTTTGCCGGTCAACCGCTCCGATATTTTTTTCGTCTGCTTTTCGATGAAATCGCCGACGCTTTCGTATGTCCTGGCGAACAATGCGCCACCTCCGGTTTATTCTGCGCTGTAGTTCGTTGATTCCCTGGTTATCTGTATGTCGTGCGGGTGGCTTTCGCGAAGGCCCTGCCCGGTCACTTTAATGAAGCGCGCCTTTTCGTGCAGTTCTTCGATTGAGCCGCAGCCGCAGTACGCCATTCCGGCCCTCAGGCCGCCGAGCAGCTTGGTAATCACTTCCGCAGCCGAACCCTTGTAGGAGATCCTGCCTTCGACTCCTTCGGGGACGTCGGCGTTCGCCGCCTTCAGGCCCCTGTATTCTTTGTACTTGCGGCCCCTGTACATCTGCGCGGCTCCGGGGCTTTCCTCGCAGCCCGCCAGAAGGTTTCCAAGCATGCACGCGCTTGCGCCGGCCGCAAGCGCTTTTATTATGTCTCCCGAATAGCGGATCCCGCCGTCCGCGATCACTGTTTTGCCGTATTCCCTCGCGGCTTTCGCGCAGTTGATGATCGCGGTCAGCTGCGGCACGCCCACGCCAGTAACGACGCGCGTCGTCGATACCGAAGACGGCCCGACGCCGACTTTTACCGCGTCCGCGCCCGCGTCAAACAGCATGCGCGCCGATTCGGCGGTCGCGACGTTTCCCGCGACCAACGGAAGGTTGGGGTGCGCGTCCTTAATTGTACGGATATGTTTTAATGCGGCCTTGGCGTTCGGCTCGAGCACATCCAAAAAGATGACGTCGGCCGGTATCTTTGAAAGCGCGTCGACACGCTCCGCCAAGTCGTCCGCGATGCCCGCCGAAGCGCCTACGACGAGCCTTCCCGACGCATCCTTCGAAGAGTTCGGGTATAAAATGTTCTTGTTCATGTCCTTAACGGTGATCAGCCCTTTGAGTTTGCCCATTTCGTCCACGATCGGGAGTTTCTCGATCTTGTGCGAAATAAGTATGCTCCTCGCTTCGTCGAGCGTCGTGCCGACCGGGGCGGTGATCAGGTTTTCGCTTGTCATTACCTCGTAAACTTTTTTTGAGTAATCCGATTCGAAGCGCAGGTCGCGCTTGGTGATGATGCCGAGCAGATTTCCGTGTTCGGTCACCGGAACGCCCGATATGTGGTAGCGTTCCATGAGGTCGGCCGCCTCGTGGATGTATTGGTTGGGCGACATTGTGAACGGTTCGTTGATGATGCTGTGCTCGGACCGCTTGACCCTGTCGGTTTCGCCGGCTTGGTCGAGTACTGGCATGTTCCGGTGGATGACGCCCATGCCGCCCTGCCTCGCCATGGCGATCGCCATCGGCGCCTCGGTGACGGTGTCCATTCCGGCGCTCAGTATCGGAGAGTTAAGCTTGATCGAAGGGACGAGGACGGACGAGACGTCCGCGTCGCCGGGGCTTACGTCGGACAGCTCCGGTATTATCAGTACGTCGTCGAACGTCAGGCCTTCCTCGAACGGAAGAATCATTTCGGCGCCCCTTTACGCTTTCTTTATGAACTTGCGCGGAGTAAGCGCGGTCGAAAACGCCTTCACCATCATCTCGTTCGGCTCGATGATGATCTTTTGCCGCTTGCCTTTGTAGTTCGCGAGGAACGCGTAAGTGTTTTCCTTAGTTTCGCCGCTCGAATAATTTTTTACTTCCTGCGCGCTGTCGTAGTCGTGCGTGTGGTTGCGGTCGTCGATGTGCGCCATGATCTCGAAATCTTTGACATAGCCCGAAAACATCCGCTTCCTGCGCGTGCGGTTGAAGATCGCGTCGATGTCGAGTTCGCCGTTGGTGAAAACGTACTCGAACTCGACGTTAAGCATCCCTATCAGCAAAAACGCGCCGAACCCGGCCGCGGCGGTCACGAAAAGCGCGAACTGCCCGATGTACGATATCGTAATTAAAAAAACGGCGGCCACGGCGACGATCAGCCCCGCTTTTTTAAGCTTGTCCTTCCCGGTCGGCTTGCGCCTCACGATTTGCTCCTTGAAGACGTCGTTCATGCATAACCTCCCCTGACGCGGCGTTTCATTAGCCCGAGTTTAGCAAAAAAAAAACCGCTTGGGAAGTTCCAAGCGGTTCGTTTTTTTGTTACATCATTCCCATTCCGCCGCCGCCTCCGGCAGGCATCGGGGGTTCGGGTTCCTTTATGTCGGCGACGACCGCTTCCGTTGTAAGTAGCGAAGCCGCGACGCTGTTGGCGTTTTGGAGCGCGGAGCGCGTGACCTTGGTCGGGTCGATTATTCCGGCGTCGATCATGTTGACGAACGATTCCGCAAGCACGTCGAACCCAACGTTAATTTTTTCTTTCTTAAGCTTGTCGACGATCACCGCGCCCTCGAGCCCGGCGTTTTCCGCGATCTGGCGGGCGGGCGCCTCAAGCGATTTGAGGATGATTTCGGCGCCGGTCTTCTCGTCGCCGGAAAGGTCCTTTATTACTTTTT
>WREB01000200.1 GCA_009779525.1 Defluviitaleaceae bacterium | reverse complement strand
GAAGCCGCTGAATACGACCGAATATTCCCAGGTGATACTGCGGCTATGCCTTCCCTTGATTTCATTACGGGCCTTGCGTCCGTTCTCGCGGGCGCGCTCGTAATTCCTATTTCGCATTCCGCGCTGTTGGTATACTCGCTCGAGGGCTTCCGGAAGGTCCTGAAGCCATACGAAAACATATTTTACTTCGTTGTCGAGGCCGAACAAATCGACCATGCCAACCTGATCGGTCAACATTTCGGCGTATTCGGCAACATATGTAGTTTCTTCTTCCGTAAAATCAAAATCGACAGCAATACTTGATGATTCAAATGAACGTATGTCGACGCCTTCTGTCGGAAGTTTACGCAGATTCGTCAAATCCAAATTTGAAGGATCGACTTTTTGCAAAGTCAAGCCTTCGTCATAATCATATAACGATGCGCCGACCGTCTTGACTTCCGCCGAACCGCGCCCGACGAAATCCGCTTCCGCGCCGAAAACGTTGATCGGCAGCATGGTCACGGACAATACGAGCGCCAATAAGAACGATAACAGTTTCTTCTTACCCATATCAGACTCCTTCAGATAAATGATGCGCCTCTTTTATTTTGGAGTTGGGGTTCTCTGTTTTCAGCCTCATTTGTTCTGTCGTCGTGGTTCGACATTTTCAGCCTAATTATCGAGTTAAGGTTCTCAGCCGGTATTCCGCTTTCCTCCTTTAAAAAGAGACGCGCGAACTCCGCGTCCATGCGTTAATCGCATATTTACCCATAATTAAACTATAGCCTACATAGTTCTTAAACTTTTTTCTCACTTTTCTTACATTTATTTTAAAAATATTTTGAATTTATCAAAAGCGGAAGCTAATGTAAGCCTTCCGCTTTTGGTTTGAAAATGAAAATTAATGAATTACAATTGATATTTAATTAATTTTTAGTTTGTTAAGCTTATACCAATGTCGTCTTGTCGACGGTGATCGCCGCCTGCGCCGCCGCGAGCCTCGCGATCGGAACGCGGTACGGGGAACACGAAACATAGTCGAGACCGATGCCGTGGCAGAATTCTACGCTCGACGGATCGCCGCCGTGTTCGCCGCAGATTCCCACCTTGAGGTCGGGGCGCGCCGCGCGTCCTTTTTCGACGGCCATCTTCATCAACTCGCCCACGCCGGAGACGTCCAGCCTCGCAGTCGGGTCGCCTTCGTAGATGTTGCGGTCGATGTAGTCCTTGAGTATGCGACCCGCGTCGTCGCGCGAAAGGCCGTAGGTCATCTGCGTGAGGTCGTTGGTTCCGAATGAGAAGAATTCCGCGTCCTTCGCGATCTTGTCCGCGATGATGCACGCGCGCGGTATCTCGATCATTGTGCCTACATAGTAGCGGATTTCCATTCCCGAAGCCTCGATTGTCGTCTTCGCGGCCTTGTCTACGATTTCCTTCACGAAGCGGATTTCCTTGTCGTCGCCGATAAGCGGTATCATGATCTCCGGTTTGATGTCGTAACCCTTGCGCTTCTTTACGTCGAGCGCGGCCTCGATGATCGCCTGCGTTTGAATCTCCGCGATTTCCGGGAAGCTGACGGCGAGGCGACAGCCGCGGTGGCCCATCATCGGGTTAAGCTCGTGAAGCGATGTCGCCTTCATTTTTATTTCCTCGACCGATTTGCCCATGTCCTTCGCCATCGCCTCGACCTCGGCCTCGTTCGTCGGCATGAATTCGTGCAGCGGCGGGTCCAATAAACGAATGGTGACGGGGCGTTCCTGCATCGCCTCGTAGATTCCGATGAAGTCCTTCTTCTGAAGCGGAAGAAGCTCCGCGAGCGCGGACCTGCGCTCGTCCTCGGTGTCGCTGAAGATCATCTTGCGCATCTTCGGAAGACGGTCCTCCTCGAAGAACATATGCTCGGTGCGCGTGAGGCCGATGCCTTCCGCCCCGAACTCGACGGCTTTGCGCGCGTCGGCGGGCGTGTCTGCGTTGGTGCGCACGCCCATCGTGCGGACGCGGTCGGCCCATGCCATGAATTTTGCGAAGTTGCCCGAAATTTCCGGGTCGACGGTATGGATTAGGGTGTTGTAGATATTCCCGGTGGAGCCGTCGAGCGAAATGAAGTCGCCCTCTTTGATAACGGCGTCGCCGAGCTTGAAATATTTCTCGCTCTCGAAAAGTTTTATGTCTTCGCAGCCGGAAACGCAGCAGCGTCCCATCCCCCTCGCGACGACGGCCGCGTGGCTCGTCATCCCGCCGCGAACGGTAAGGATTCCTTTGGAAACGGCCATTCCCATTATGTCGTTCGGGTTCGTTTCGAGGCGTACGAGTATAACGGCTTCGCCGAGGTTCGCGTGTTCCTCAGCGTCCGCCGCGTTAAAGTACACGCGCCCCGTCGCCGCGCCGGGCGAAGCGGGAAGCCCGCGCCCGACGGCCTTCGACCGCATGAGCTCCGCAGGGTCGAACATCGGGTGTAAAAGCTGATCGAGCTGTTTCGGGTCGACCTTCGTTAACGCTTCCTGTTCGGTGATCAGACCCTCGTCGACCATGTCGACGGCGATCTTGAGCGCGGCCTGCGCGGTGCGTTTGCCGTTGCGCGTCTGAAGGAAATACAATTTCTCGTTTTCGAAGGTCATTTCCATGTCCTGGACGTCTTTGTAATGGCGCTCGAGCTTTTTCGCGAGCCCGATGAATTCGTCGTAAATTATCGGGAATTCGTCCTTTAATTCCGCGAAGGGCTTAGGCGTGCGGATGCCCGCGACGACGTCCTCGCCCTGCGCGTTGACCATATACTCGCCGTAGATCACGTTCTCGCCGGTAGCGACGTCGCGCGAGAACACGACGCCCGTCCCGGAATTGTCGCCCATGTTTCCGAAAACCATTTGCTGCACGTTTACCGCGGTACCCCATTCGTAGGGGATGTCGTTCATGCGGCGGTATACGAAAGCCCTCGGGTTGTCCCAAGACTCGAAGACCGCGCAGATCGCATTGTAAAGCTGCGTCCTCGCGTCGGACGGGAAATCCTTGCCCTGGTCGTCCCTGTAGATTTTCTTGAAGACGGCTACGATGTTCTTCCAGTCGTCGGCCGACATTTCGAGGTCGTCCTTGTAACCCTTCGACTCTTTGTATTCGTCCATCTTGCGCTCGAATTTGTGTTTGTCGACGCCGATAACGACGTCCGCGAACATCATTATGAACCTGCGGTAGGAATCGTACGCGAAGCGCGCGTTGCCCGAGGCGGCCGCGACGGCCTCCGCTGCGACGTCGTTGATCCCGAGGTTAAGCACCGTATCCATCATGCCGGGCATCGAGGCCCTCGCGCCGGAGCGCACCGAAACGAGCAGCGGGTTCTTGTCGTCGCCGAATTTCTTGCCTGTAAGCGCCTCGAGCTGCAGCATGCAGTCGTCGACCTGTTGTTTTATTTCGTCGGACAAAACTTTACCCGACGAATTGTAAAGCGTGCAGGCCTCCGTCGTTACGATGAAGCCCTGCGGGATCGGAAGGCCGAGGCGCGTCATCTCCGCGAGGTTCGCGCCCTTGCCGCCGAGAAGGTTTTTCATTTTCGCTTCGCCCTCGGCGAACATGTAAACATATTTGTGACTCATTGAGGCCTCCCCTACTTAAGCGTAACCTTCGCGCCGACTTCCGTGAATTTCGCGGCGATCGCGTCGGCTTCGGCCTTCGGCAGCTGTTCCTTGACGAGCTTGGGAGCTCCGTCGACGAGGTCCTTCGCTTCCTTGAGGCCGAGGCCCGTCAATTCGCGAACGACTTTGATGACTTTGATTTTTTCCGCGCCGACTTCGGTGAG
>WREB01000199.1 GCA_009779525.1 Defluviitaleaceae bacterium | reverse complement strand
GTCGCCGACGAAAAGATCGCGGCGGCTAAGGAAGCGAAGGCGCGTTCCATCGAATTTTCGTACCAGCTCTACATATCGGGCGACGTCGTTTCGGTCGTCGTCTATTCGACCGTAAGCTCGGCCTCGCAAAAAACCGAGGTCTCCTCCGTCAACTTCAACCCGAAGGACGGAAGCAGGGTAGGCGTCGCCGAAGCGGTCGGCTACAACATCGCGCCGCTAGCCGAAAAAATAATCGCGGAGCGCATCCGCCGCGAGCCCGAGAAGTACAGCGTCTCGTCGGTGCGGCTTTTGCCCGGCCAGGCATATTTTATGCTCGACGGCCTGCTCGTGCTGCTTTTCGACGAATACTCGCTCGCGCGCGGCGCCTTCGGCGTGACCCCGTTCGCAATCGACCTCGTTCGTGTCGAGGCGGCCGAAGTCGCGTCGAACGAATATTACGAAATCTCCGAATACCTGATAAAGATGGTCCCGCTGCAGAGGATCCTGTACTCGATCGGCTACCACTTAGAATGGTACCCGAGGGAGCATCGCGCCGACATTTATAAAAACGGCAGCCTGCAGATGAGCCTGATCATAAGCGTCAACAGCTATTTCGCGGGAGCGTCGAGGCCGAGGCGCTCGCTCGAGGCGGCGCCGGAGCTTACGGCCGAAATCGTCTACGTGCCGATTTCATTCTTCGACCAGATCTTAAGCCTGGTGGTCTACACGATCGACGAGGACCGCAACATCACGTTCTACTCGTACCGCGATTAAGCCAAGACCAAAAAAAAAGCGCCGGAAAATCCGGCGCTTTTTTTTATTATTTTATTATTTTCTTAACAAAATTGACATATTTTCGTAAAAATGCTATCATGCAAAAAAAATATTGCGGAAGGGGACGGTGCATTAGGAAACGAAAAAAAGCCGTTATATGGCGGCCATCATATAAGGAGAGGTGAACGGTTTGTTTGACAGAAACGATGTTTTCCACGTCAGGATGGATATCCAAAAGATCATTGGAAGCAAGGTAAAGCTCGAGACAAACAAAGGCCGCCACAAATCGGTAGTAAGCAGGGGGATCGTCTCAAACGTGTACCCCAGCATCTTCACCATCCAACTAAACGAAGGGCCCGACCCCTCCCGGAAACTTTCATTCAGCTATACCGACGTTTTAACCAACGCCGTTGAGATAACGCTCTGCGAATAAATTTATGGTTACGTCAAACGCCCCTGCCGACGCGGGGGCGTTTTTATTTTACGCGCGTCACAAAAAAAACGCGGCCCGAATCGCCGGGCCGCGTTTTTTAACGATATCCATCAATTATTATTCCGCTTAGTAGTCCCTGTCCCACTTGCCCGTGGCGAGCTCCGGAATCATCGAGATCACGTCGTTGACGTGCTGCTTGCTCGTCACGTTGTTAATCAGGCCGTCGTTCACCCTCGCGGCGAAGAAGTTCGCGTCGTACGAATAGTAGCGCGCGACGATCGGGTCCTTGTCGGCGAACGTGAAGGTGAATGTTATTTCGGGCTCCGAATCGGGGTCCATCTCCTCGACCTCGGCGTCTATCGTGATGCCTATCGTGTTCTTGTAGAAGGTCTTGAACGCGAGCTCCTGGACTATCACGCCGTCGACGAACGGCACGAACGACTTGTCGCCGTCGCCGTCCGCGTACTGCTCGAGCTCGATAAAATGCGTCAGGCCCGAACCCGGCACCTCGATCTTGATCGAAAGGCAGGTATAGATGTCCTCGATCACGACGAACCTTTCGATAAACTTGAATACGTTCATCTTGAACATCGGCCTTACGTATTCGTACTCGGTCAAAAAAACCGAGGGCTTGTCCGCGACCATGCAGTATATCCGCCCGTCCTCCGTCATGTCGCCAAAGAACAGGTGCGTGTCGTTGAACATCTCCTTAAACCTGACTTCCAGGCTCGGGTCGTCGAGCCCGTAGGGCGAAAGGTCGTCCGGCCGCAGCGATACGAGTTCGCCAAGCGTGAAGTCATTGAAGTTTGTCATCACGTGGTCGTCAAAATTGGAATAGTACAGGTCGCGGCCCGGATAGGGCTGGATCATCGTCATTGAAACGATTCCGTACGCGTCGTACATCTCGCTTTTTTCGCTTTCGGTTCCGGTGAAGCCGAACTCGACCGGCTGCCTGCCGCGCTCGCGGATGAACATGTACTCGAAGGATTCGGTCTGGTTGAAATTTACGCTCCGGTCAATCAATTCGTTCAACCCGTTGAAGTAACGCGCCCCAAGGTAGGTGTACACGAGGTATATCGCGGGGTCGCCCTCGAGCATCATGTAATATCTGTCCTTGGCTGGGGTTTCCTTGCCGATCAAAACGACCGCCGTGGTTTGGTCGTTATAGTGCGCGGTCGCGGTCGCCGCCGCCGGGTCAAGCCCGAAATCGGCGAGCGTCCCGACGGGGTCCTCGATTATCTCTATCGCGGAAAGATTATATAGCGCGCGCGTCATGTCCCTCGCTGCCGGCTGGCTTATTCCGATGTCCTCGTCGCCCTGCACCACCCATATAAGGTCGGTCGCGTCCTCGTCGTAAGTGTTTTGCCTCTTCTCAAGCACCAGCGTGAGCTTTTGTTCGCCCGATTCGAATACGACGCGGTCGATGTCGCTTTCCTCGCGGTCGATTAAGACAGGCATCGGCGCCCCCGTCGGCGTCGGGGAGGCGTTTGCGTCTTCCTGCGCGCCCCGCGAGTCCTGCCAGAAATAAATTCCGGCGAGAGATCCGATCAACACAGCGGAGACCGCAAGCGTTATAAGATTGCGCTTGGTCCTTCCCATCAGCTGTGCCGCCTCCTGAGCCAGACGAACAGGCCCGTCCCGATAATGGCTAAAGGCAGGATTATCACGGAGAAAAGCGCGATCGTATTGGCCTCGCCCTGCGTTATTTGAAGCCGCGGGTTGGAAGGGACGCTTTTGGACGGGATGAATATGCTGGTCTGCTGGCCCTGCAGCCAGTCGGCGCTTTTGATGAGCAAGTCCCAGTTGCCGCCGTTGCTCCGGTCGTTTATAAGCGCGTCCATAAGCGAGACGCCGCCTCCGAACGCGACGATCCTGGTGTAGTGCATCACGTCCGTGTAGTATGAGTCGACGATCGCCGCGGCCAGGTAAAACGGCCCCGAAACGTCGTCTTCTTCTTTATTGATCGTTTCAGAGCCGCCCGACTTCCCGTAGGAGCTGTTTGACGTGCGGATAAAATAATCGATCTGCGTGCTGTTTTTCTTGAGGCCCGTCTCCAAAATCGGCGCCGCGATGTATTGAAGCGACGCGAACCGGCCTATCAGTTCCTCGGTAATTTCGTGCTCCATAAACCTGGGAACAAGCATCGCCGGGTTCCCCATGTAATAATATCCCGCGTCGCCCTCGACGACTATGTAGTCGCCGACTTTGATCCCGTAGGCGGAAAGCACGTCGTCCATGTTGCCGAATCTTTCCTCGCTGTAACCGAACAAGACCAGCGCCTTTCCGTCGTTTTGCAAATAGGTCTGTATCCTGTCCTTTTTGTCCGCCGACCAGTCCCTTCCGGGCATCGCGATAACTAGCATATCGCAGTCTTCCGGCAATTCGTCGCGGGTCAGATTTACTTCGCGCAGCTCGTAATTGGACGTGTAAAATACCTTGGTCAAAGCCTCGGTCAGCGGCGGCTCGTCGCTGCCCGTGACGTAGTAGACCACCGGCGTCTCGCCGGTCGTCACATAGTGTATCGCCTTCGATATCATCGGCTCGATGTCGATGCTTGTCGTGTACCAGCTGAACGTGTTGTAGTCGAAATCCTG
>WREB01000198.1 GCA_009779525.1 Defluviitaleaceae bacterium | reverse complement strand
GTCGTCGTCGACGAAAAATTCGGGGTCGGGCCAGACGTCGGGCCTTCCTATTAGCTCCCATTCGCCTTTTTTCGGATCGGTCGACTTTTGTATGGTTCCAACGCTGTAGCAGACGTACAGCGCCCCGCCGTGCACGAACGCGCCAGGCGCCCATGAGTTGTGCCTTTCGTTGTAGACGAAGTTCCAGTTGACCAGGTCGGGCGACCACCAGTAGCCGCCTCCGGCCGAGGCGAACAGATAGTAGTCGCCCTTGTATTCGATGATGATCGGGTCGGCGGAGGACCTGTAGGTCGTGCCGTTCATCGTGATGTACTGATGGCCGATGTTTATCGGGTTGACGAACGTCGTCGGCTTTTTCTTGATTTTGGCGCCGGAATTCCCAAGCGCGTCGGCGCCCGGAAGCGGGGCGGCAAGCAGGCATACGACCGCCGCTGTAAAAATAAGCAGGAACCTCTTCATATTTTCCGACTCCTTTCCTGGTTTGCGGCGCGGCCCTTGGCGCCAATAAAAAAAGCCCCCGGTCAGGAGGCTTAAAGTTTATTTCGCGTATTCGATCGCGCGCGTCTCGCGTATGAGGTTCACCTTGATTTGGCCCGGGTACTCGAGCTCGTCCTCGATCCGGCGCGCTATGTCGCGGGCGAGGAGCGTGAGCGAGGCGTCGTCCACTTCTTCGGGTATTATCACGATCCGCAGTTCGCGGCCCGCCTGTATCGCGAACGACTTCTCGACGCCCTTGATTTCGTCGGCGATGCTCTCGAGCTTCTGCAGGCGCTTGATGTAGGCTTCTAGCGTCTCGCGCCTCGCGCCGGGCCTGGCGCCCGAAATGGCGTCGGCGGTCTGCGTTATCACCGAGATGATGTTGGTCGGCTCGACGTCGCCGTGGTGCGATTCGACTGCGTTTATTATAAGATCCGACTCGCGGTACTTCTTGCAGAGCGCCGCGCCTATTGAGACGTGCGAGCCCTCCATGTCGTGGTCGACAGACTTGCCGATGTCGTGCAGGAGCCCCGCGCGCTTCGAAAGCGTCACGTCCGCGCCGAGCTCGCCGGCGAGCAGGCCGCAGAGGTAGGCGACCTCTATCGAATGCTTGAGTACGTTTTGCCCGTAGCTCGTCCTAAACTTCATCTTGCCAAGCAGCCGTATCAGCTCGGGATGCATCGCGTGTATCCCGGTCTCGAACGTGGCCGCCTCGCCTTCCTCGCGGATCATCACGTCCACTTCCTTGCGCGCCTTCTCGACCATTTCCTCGATGCGCGCCGGATGAACCCGCCCGTCTATGATGAGCTTCTCGAGCGCGATCCGCGCTATTTCGCGCCTCATCGGGTCGAATCCGGAAAGGATCACCGCCTCGGGCGTGTCGTCGATTATCAAATCGATGCCCGTCAGCGATTCGAGCGTCCTGATGTTCCTGCCTTCGCGGCCGATGATGCGGCCCTTCATCTCGTCGTTCGGAAGCTGCACGACCGAAACGGTCGTCTCAGCTATGTGGTCGACGGCGCACCGCTGCACGGCGGTCGCGATTATGTCCTTAGCTTTCTTATCCGCCTCGAGCCTTGCCTTCGATTCGATATCCCGAATCATCTTCGCCGATTCGAAGCGGACCTCGTTTTCGATTGTTGCGATCAGCACCGCCTTCGCCTGCTCGACGGTCAGGCCCGATATGCGCTCGAGCTCTTCATGCTGCTTCGCGATCGCCTTAGACACTTCTTCCCTTTGCGCGTCAAGGGACTCGCTTTTCTTTTGGACCTGCTCCTCTTTCTTTTCCTGGGCCTCTATCTTGCGGTCCAGCACTTCTTCCTTTTGCAACAGCCTTTTTTCTAAACGCTGCAACTCGTTTCGGCGTTCTTTCGCATCTCTTTCGGCCTCGTTTTTTGTGCGGATGCTATCCTCCTTGGCTTCAAGCAGCATCTCCTTCGCACGCGCCTCGGAAGTCCTCCGGGCTTCCTCGACGATATTCTGAGCTTCGATCTCGGCGGAACCGAGTTTGGACTCCGCAGTCCTCCTCCTGTAAATCACGCCTGCGAAAAAACATACGACGCAAAACAAAACGGTCACAGCAGCGGCCGCTACCCAAAAAACCGCTGATGATGGCATTAAGCGTAAAGCACCCCCTATATGTGAACGAACGTGCCGGACGGTTGCCCGGCGGCGTTCCTCTACAAATGATAACTTTTTTAAAAGGAAGTGTCAAACGCCGGCCGAATGGCCGAACGCCGCGGTTCGTTGATTTTTAGGCCGCCGGGCGATATATTGTCCGGGGCGCGAAGCGCGTCTTCTTATTTTGTACGCGGCGGGTGTTTATGCAGGTTGTTTTGGAATGCGTCGGCCATATCAAGGAAAGCGCCGGGTTCGGGCGGCTGATGGAGGGTCTGTTCGAGGCCTACGCGAGGCACGGCCGCTGCTTCGGCGCGGTCAGGCTGGCCGATCCCGCGCCCGAAGAGGAGGCGGCGGTTTCCGGCTATTTCGGCCGCGACTACTACGACCAGGCGCTGATACGCATAGGGCTCGCGGATTTCGAGAGGCAGTCGCAAAAGCTCTTCGGCCGCGAGGCGAAGCTCGACGCGGTGCTTGAGGCTTACTTCAACAAACGTGTCGCGAGGAGGCAGGGAAGCCGCACCGATCTCGGAGAGTTCGGGACGTTTATCGAAACCGAATTGGCGCCTCGGTACTCGGGGACCGAAGCCGGCGCCTGGCTTGACGAGGTTTGCGCCCACATGCGCCGCTCGTACCGCGCGGCGGCGCAAGCGTACGCCGAAAATCCGCGCGAGGCCGGCGATATGGCGCGAAACATTTGCGAGGCGATAAACAAACTCGCCGCAAAAAAATACGCGGCGGCTTCCCGTCCAAAAAATGTTTCAACCGGCGCGCTTTCCCGATCGCCCGTTTTTTCCAGCCCGCCCGCCCCGTCAATTCCATTATCCGAGTTTTCAAGCAAAATAACCGGCGACCCCCACGCGCTTTCGCCCGCCGGCACGCACGGCGATCTGTTCGCGCGCGCGCTAGCTTGGCTTTACAAGTCGCGCTATCCCTCGAATCCCGAGGAATTTTGCGCGCTTTACCTTAAAGCCGGGTTCGTCTGCCTCGGCCAGGCGAGCCTGGTCCATGTCAGGGGCGTTAAGGCAAGCCACGGCCAGACGCCTTGCGAGTCCTGCGATTTCTACAACAAAAGGCGCGAGGCATTCGCGCTCACGCTCGAGAACATCGGCGGGTTCGACCGCGCCGAACCGTTCGGTAATAAAGTTTACGTAATTAAAAATTTGGAGGCGTTTTCCGCGGTCTGCGAACGCACCCGCGGATTCGACCGCACGGTCGTTTGCGCCAGCGGCGGGTTAAACGCAGCTTTCGCGCTGCTGATAGACAAAATGGGAGCGGGTTCGCCAAAACTTTATTTTTCGTGCGACATGGATTTCGCCGGGCTGAGCGTAGCCGACGCCGTTTACCTGCGCTATCCCAGGCAGTTCGTTCCGTGGAGGTTGGACAAGGCGGACTATGAATCCGCGGCGCCGGACGGCGAACTCGCGCTTACCGACAGGCAGAAGGAGACCGGCCTTCACTGTGAGGAGCTAGCTTCGCTTTTTTCGGCGATGCGAAAAAATGGAAAAACCGTTTCGCAATCCTCCCTCGTCGAGCAGCTTTCGCGGGACGTCTGCGAAGGGATTTGAACTGGCAATTGCTTAAGAGGATAAACAGCCGGTTATAAAACCATATTTCAGGCGTCGGGCTTTTATATTAACAAACGTTTCGCGAACCGTTTTGCGGCGCGCCGACATCAATCCTTAAGCAG
>WREB01000197.1 GCA_009779525.1 Defluviitaleaceae bacterium | reverse complement strand
TTTAAGCAAAAAAGGCGTTCCGGCCAAACTAAGCCGGAACGCCTTTTTCGTTTCGAAAATTGTCCGGTTTAAGCCCGGCTACAATCAGTTCATTATGTGGACGAGGCTGTGCCCCTTCTGGTACGGCACCTTGTATGTCACGTATCCGTCCGCGCAGCCAAAGTCCAGATCCTTGCCCTCGGGCACGAGCTTGACCGCCGACGGAGCGAACGGCGAGCGCACCGAATACGTACGGTCGTGCAGCTCGAGCGCGTCGTCGATTGTGTCGAGCAGTTTGCAACGCCTCGTGATCGAATATGATAGCGAATGGACGAGCAGCCCCGCGTCGTTTTGCCTGAGCGTGACCTCGGAAAGGTGCGGGAGGTTCGATTCGAGCGGAAGCCTGCCGTAAAGCTTTTTTATGCACGCCGCGATTATTTCGCGGTGGGCCGAATAGCCGTTTAGCGCGTAGTCGGCGAACAGCGGGCTCGCGATGTAGACGCAGTCGCCGTTTGCCGTGATCGCGTCAGAACACGACGTCTCCAGTCTCGGCGGGGTCTGCCGGTGCGAGCAGAACTGCTCGTGGTTGCGGTCGAAGTAGGGGAGCACGATTTTCGCGAGCACCTCGGCGCCGTCCGCCGCCTCGGCGCGTTCGCCGCGTTCGTAGAGGATGTGGTCGAACTCGGGCCATTCGGCGAACAGGGCGTTTTCGGTGAAGCGCAGGTAGCGCATTTTGTATTCGGAAGGTCCGACGTATTTGGCCGGCGCGTTTTCGATTACGAACTTGCCGTCCGAAACGCCCGAGCGCCCGGTTACAAGCAGCTTCCCGCCGCCCTTGACGAACCCGTTGACTTTTGTTGCCATGGCGTCTGTCAGCGAAACGAAGTCGGGGAGGATCAGCAATTTATATCCCGCGAGGTCGTCCTGGAAGTTGACGTAGTCGAACGGCAGCTTAAGGTCGGCGAGCACGCGGTACGCGCCCTCGACGGAAGCCTGGTATTCGCCCGAGAGAGTCGGGGTCGGCAGCGCCACCGCGACGTCGCACACCTTGCGCGTGCCCTTGAGCCACGGCTCGCGCTCCTCGATCAAGCCAAACGATTTGCCAATCAGCCTGTACGCCGCGACGGAAAGCTTGCCGCCCGGGTGCATCTGGTCGCCGACGCAGACCTTCGCGCCGTACGCCACCGCGCGCAGGCATTCGAACTCCATCGCCGCCTCGTTCCTAAGCGAGCCGAAGTCGCCCCAAGCGATATGGAATTTGCCGTTCATCAGCGCGACTTCCTTGTCGTACTTGTTGAGGTAGTTGACCGCGACCGGGAAGTGCGTGTAGCCCCAGTACTCCGATGGAAGGCTCTCGATGTCTATGAAGTCGAAGTACTTGCGCTTCTCGAGACTCGAAAGCTCGGGTATGTCCGCGTTGTCGAGCTCGTATGGGTTTCCGTTGAAATAGACCTGGCTTTCGTCTGAAAGCTCGGAATGTATGAATTCGTAAATTTCTTTCATGAACGAGATGACTCCGATGCGGTGGAAACGGCGGACCGCCGCGTCGTCGCCCGGGTCGATCCCCATCTTTTTCATCATAGCCTGGCAGTTGGGACATACGCAGCTGTATTGGAACACGATGTCGATCCACCAGCCGTCCGGCTTGAACAGTTCGTGCTGCTCGCGCAGCTCTTCTTTTAAGAGCGCGCGGTAGCCCGGCTGCTGCAGGCACAGGTTGCGCCAGTTGCAAAAATGGTCCTCGAACGGGGAGCGCTGACCGAGCACGCCCGCCTTGTTTAACTGCTGCCATTCCGGATGCTTTAGCGCGGTGTCCTCGCTCCAGTTCACGCAGGTGTAGATGACGAAGCGGATTTGCTCGCGCCGTAGGACTTTCGCCATCTCGCCCAGCAGGTTAAGACTACCCAGCCCCGGGTGGACCGTTCCGACCTTGGTCGGGTAGTAGAACATCCCGTGGTGGCATTTCGCGAAGACGTTGATGGAGTTGACGCGGCCGAGCTTAAGCGTTTCGACCCATTCGTCGGCGTCAAATTGGGCGCCTATCCCGCCGATGAGTTCCGACGTGTGGAAATCCAGATGGATCTGCCTGTAAGGTATTATGTCCGGCATTTTTTCCTCCCGTAAATAATTTTAAACTCTTTTAATTTTATTTAGCTTATTGCCCTTTTCCATTCCTCGAACATCGCGCGGACGTTCTCGGGCCTGGCCCCGGCGCCGAACTCGCACTGGGCGATGCAGCCGCCGCTATCCCAAAGCGTTTCGGCGACTCTTCTCACCGCGGCGCGGACTTCGTTAATCGTGCCCGCCGGAAGCAAATGCTGCCTGTCCATTTCGCCCCAAAACGTTATTTTTCCCTTAAACACCGCGAGACTTTCGATCCCGATGCAAAAAATCTGGGCGTTGATGGCGTCAAGCCCCATTTCGATAAGATCCGATAATATTTCCAGCGTATAGCCGTCCGAATGCATGAAGAGCTTCTTTCCGTTCGAATGCGCGATCGAAACGTAGTCCTTATACATCGGCCCGAATATTTCGCGCCATTCCCTCGGGTTGACAAGCAGGCTATGCTGCGCGCCCCAGTCGTCCATGAACGTCAGCGCGTCGACTTCGGTCTTCGCCCATTTTTCGAGCAGCTCGCAGTAGAACGCGTGCATTTTTTTTATGAACGCCATCATTTTTGGGGGCTTAAGCATCAAGTCGACGAACAGCTGCTCCGACCCGCGCATGAATTGAAGCTGCTCGAACGGGCGAGGGTTGGCCGCCGCTATTATAAATTTATCCGAGGCCCTGCAGTAGCGGTTGACCTCGTCCGCGTCAAACTCGAGCCACTCGACGGGAAAACGCACCCGCGACATGTCGTCCCATTCGGCGTCGCATTGCGGGATAATCGGCTCCTTGACCTCGCCGAACACTCCGCGCTGGATGTTGACGAACCTGCAGCCCCAGGCGTCGATAAAAATCCCGGGCTCGTACGGGTCGCCCGTTCCCGTCGGTCGCCCGTACGAGGCGGGAGGCCCGTTGTCGATGTCCGGGGGGAAGTCTTCGCGGATTTTTTTAAGCGCCTCGCCGTGGTAAATGGACGCCCATGGCAGCTCCCAAAGCTGGCGGGGCACCACGTTTGTCTTGTTGGAAAATTCAAGCGTGTTTAGGACAAGCTTTCGCGAAGTCATTAACGCACCCCCTTATGGCTCACCATTTGTCAAGCAGCATTATGACGGCGGGAATGAACGCCGCGAAAACGCCTTCCGCGATTGAAAGGTACGGGAAAATCTTTGAAATTTTCAAGCCGACGACGAGTTCCAAAAACCCCTCGAGCCAAAGCAGCGCCCAGGCGCCCCAAAGAAGCGTAAGGCGGACGTCGAAGCCGTACGAGTTGACCGCCATGACGGTCGCGTAGACGGCTACGAATCCCGAAAACCAACCGAACGGCCGCAGGTCCAGCTTGAACAGATAGTTTGAGGCGACAAACAGATAGGTGAACCCGAACAAGAAACCGGACGCGACGTTTTGAAAATCCTGCACGCTTCCGGCTTTGGAAAGCATTATCAAATTTCCGGAGACGATCACGAAGCCCGTGATCAAATTTAACGCGGCGGTCGACTTCGGGTCGACTCCGGTGAACCGGTTAACCCCGTTCGCGACAAGCACTATTCCGACGAACAACAGCGAAAGCCCAAGCATTCCCATACGCGACCATCCTTTACCTTTAAACGAACAGAAGTTATTTTATCGCACAAACGCGCAAACCACAAACCGCCGTTAAAAACCGTATAAGCGGTTAAAATCATGTATTTTGTTAAAAACCAAGCGCCGGCGCGTCAA
>WREB01000196.1 GCA_009779525.1 Defluviitaleaceae bacterium | reverse complement strand
CGGCCTTCCGAATCAACCGCGCCTTCCGGACGCGGCCTTGGGCGAAGCGGGCGGCCGTCTGGTCCTATCGAACCTTCCGGACGCGGCCTTGGGCGAAGCGGGCGGCCTTCGGCGTCAACCATTCCTTCCGGACGCGGCCTTGGGCGAAGCGGCCAGCCGTCGGCGTCAACCATTCCTTCCGGGCGCGGACGCGGGCGAATCGGGCGGCCTTCGTCGTCAACCATTCCTTCCGGACGCGGACGCGGGCGAAGAGGTCTTCCGTCGGGTCCTACCGCGCCTTCCGGACGCGGTCTTGGGCGAAGCGGACGGCCTTCCGAATCTACCGCGCCTTCCGGACGCGGACGCGGGCGAAGCGGCCTGCCGTCGGGTCCTACCGCGCCTTCCGGACGCGGCCTTGGGCGAAGCGGACGGCCTTCCGAATCTACCGCGCCTTCCGGACGCGGTCTTGGGCGAAGCGGCCTGCCTTCGGCGTCAACCGTTCCTTCGGGACGCAGGCGCGGGTGAAGCGGTCTGCCGTCGGGTCCTACCGCGCCTTCCGGGCGCGGCCTTGGGCGAAGCGGTCTGCTCTCGGCGTCAACCGTTCCTTCCGGACGCGGGCGAAGCGGGCGTCCCTCCGAATCTGCCGCGACTTCGCTGCTTATGCGCGTCTCGGTTTTTTCGTTTTTTTCAATTGGCTGCATAGGCGAAGGCGGCTCGCTTTTATGACCGGCGCTTATGTTATGCGCGGAAGGCTTTTCGGTTTGGACGGGAATCTCGGGCGCCGGTTCCGGTTTCGCCCTGTCGTCTGCCTCCGACGCTTTTGCTCCGGACTTATTTTTAATTTGCAAATCTTCCGTCAACCGCTTAATTTCGGCGTCCTCAATCGAACTCATATGGTTGTTTACGCTCATTCCGTATGAATTGAGTTTTTCGATGATTATTTTGCTGCTGATCCCCGTTTGCTTGGACAATTCGTGTATTCGGATTTTAGGCATTCATCCACCCCCATGGATCAAACGGCGGCCAGGCGCGTTTGTGATAATAAATTTTCCAATTGATTCGCGAAATTTATGTCGGTCACCGTAAATACCGCCCTGTTGTTTTTTCCGACGCACTTGGAAAGCGATTCTATTTCGTCGTATATGTAAAAAGGCTTCTTGTAGTAAAAGCATTTGTTCTCGAATTTGCCTTTAGTGTTGTCCGACGCGTTTCCCGCGACGATCACGACGCAGGCGGTTCCGTTTCTCAGGCAGCGTTCGGACGCCGTTTCGCCCGTTTCAAGTTTTCCCGCTTTTACGCACAGGCTTAGCAGAGAACGAATTTTCGCTTCCGGGTTCATTCGCTTCCCTTGGTTTCCAATTCGTTCCGCAGTTGTTCGTATACTTCCTTTGGAACCTCCGCCTTGAACGACTTGTCGAGCCCCTTGTGTTTATAGGCTTTTTCGAAGCATTCGAGGTTTGGGCAGACGTACGCGCCCCTTCCCGATTTTTTTCCGGTGTAGTCCAGCGAAAATCCTTCGGTTTCGGAGCGGACGACGCGAAGAAGCTCTCGCTTGTCCTTCATTTCCATACAGCCGGTGCATCTACGAAGCGGGATTTTCCTGGGCTTAAGCATCCGCCGCCCCTTCGGTTTCGCTCGCTTCTTTGGGTTCGTTTATCCCTTCGGCCTGGCCGTTTAGAACGGCGCCTTCCTCGTATCCCTCTTCATATTCGTCCTCGTCGTAATATTCGTCGTCGTATTCGTCTTCGTCGTCGTAGTAATCGTCGTCGTATTCGTCTTCGTCGTCGTAGTAATCGTCGTCGTATTCGTCTTCGTCGTAGTAATCGTCGTCATAATATTCGTCGTCGTATTCTTCCTCGGCCGCCTCGACTTTTTCGGGGAACGTAAAGAAGTCGGTCCCTTCGGCCTGGGATTCGCTTTTTATGTCGATCCTCCAGCCGGTCAGCTTGGCGGCGAGCCTCGCGTTTTGGCCTTCCTTGCCGATGGCGAGCGAAAGCTGGTGGTCGGGAACGATGACGCGAGCGGCCATTTCGCTCGGGTTGACGGCGACGTCGATCACTTTGCTTGGGCTAAGCGCCGCAGCGATGTATTTTATCGAATCGCTGTTCCACTGGATGATGTCGATTTTTTCGCCGCACAGTTCGGAGCTGATTATGTTTACGCGGTATCCGTTCTGTCCGACGCAGGATCCGACCGGGTCGACGTTCGGGTTTTTTGAATACACCGCGATTTTCGTGCGGTTGCCCGGCTCCCTCGCTATCGACTTTATCTCCACGACTCCGTCGTAAACTTCGGGGACTTCCTGTTCGAACAGCCGCTTGACAAGCTCAGGATGCGAGCGCGATACGTTGACGATCGGTCCTTTGCTTGATTGGGTGACGTTTAATATGTAAACTTTTACGCGGTCCTGGAATTCGTAGCTTTCGCGCGGTATCTGTTCGCTCGGGAGCAATACCGCCTCAAGCCGGCCGAGGCTTATTATCACGCTTTTGCGGTCGCGGCGCTGCACGACTCCCGTCACGATTTCGCATTCTTTGTTGATGAATTCGTTGTAGAGGATTTCGCGCTCCGCCTCGCGGAATTTTTGAACGACCACCTGCTTTGCCGTCTGCGCCGCGATCCTTCCGAAGTTACCGGGCTTAACCTGCATCTCGACGGTGTCGCCGATTTCGCACGCTCCGTTTATTTCGCGCGCTTCTTCCAACGTAATTTCGGCGTGATTGTCGGTCACGGATTCGACGACGTTTTTTTGCGCGAACACGTCGTAAAGGCCGGTTTCGCGGTTGACCGAGACGCGAAGGTTCGCGTTCGGCCCGAAATGCTTTTTGCTCGCCGAAACCAGCGAAGCCTCGATCGCCTCGAATATAAGCTCCTTATCAATCCCCTTTTCCCTCGCCACTTGCGAAAGCGCCGCTATCAATTCCGATCCGCTATCCATTTTTTCGTGGTTCCCCCTATCCGTTAAGTATCATTCAAACGCGACCAGCCGGCATACAGTTATGTCGCGGCGGCTGAACGAACGTCTATCTCCGTTTTCGTCTGTCAGCTCAACCAAACCGTTTTCGAAGCCCGTAAGTTCGCCCCGGTAATTTTTTTTGCCCTCGACCTGCTTGTACAAGCGCACCTCGACGCGGCTCCCCGCGTATTTTTCGAAATGCCAATCCTTGCGGAGCCGTCTCTCTATTCCGGGCGAGCTCACCTCGAGGACATACGCTTCGGGTATCGGGTCGCATTCGTCAAGCATCGCTTCCGCCGCGCGGCTCACGCGTTCGCAGTCGCTTAACCCGACTCCGCCGTCCTTGTCGATGAAGGCGCGTAAAATCCGGTTGCCTCCTTCCCTTACGTACTCAAGGTCGTAAAGAAAGGCGCCGTTCGATTCGGCCGCCTGCGAAAACAACGGCCAGGTCGCATCGGCGACGGATTTTTTGCCGCGCAAAACTCGTTCGCTTTCGCCTGCTGCCTCGATTTCATCGGCCATTTTTATTCCCCTATTTAACCCGGTAAAATCAAAGAGTGGGTTGCGGCCCACTCTTAATCGACGACGTTATGAAATTTCGGCTGTATTATAACATAATGCTCCGTTTTGGCGCAATGTTTTTTTACCGCTTTTTTCGCGCGGTCATTCGGCGCTCAAGCTCACCGTCAACCCCATGCCGGCGCAGAGCGGATTTGCGGGGAGGAAGTCTACTCCCAGCGCCGGATCGGCCTCGATGGTGCCGGAATCGCCCGCGATATGCGACTTTCAGTTAATGAAACCGGGGCCCTCGAGAAGGCTTAACGGCCGGAAATCATAGAACTGCGCCTTCTTGCCCGCGACGTAGTAGCAGTTGTCGTTCATCG
>WREB01000195.1 GCA_009779525.1 Defluviitaleaceae bacterium | reverse complement strand
CGACACGCATATCGGCTGCGCGTTCGACTTTAATCTCGCGGACGTGCCGTGCATATCGTGCGGGCAGTGCATAGTCGCGTGCCCGACGGGGGCGTTATACGAAAAAGACGATTCGCAGCCGATATGGGAAGCGATCGCCGACCCGAAAAAACATGTCGTGGTCTGCACCGCGCCGTCAATCAGGGCGACGCTCGGCGAATGCTTCGGGATGGAGCCGGGGACTTTCGTGCAGGGCAAAATGGTCGCGGCTTTAAAACGCATGGGTTTTGACGGCGTGTACGACATGGATATGACGGCGGACCTGACAATAATGGAAGAATCCAGCGAGCTTATCGAAAGAATATGCAACGGGGGCAAACTGCCGCTCATAACGTCGTGTTCGCCGGGCTGGATTAAATACTGCGAGCATTATTTCCCCGAATTTATAGATAACCTGTCAACGTGCAAATCGCCGCAGCAGATGTTCGGCGCGATTTACAAATCTTATTTCGCGCTGAAAAAAAATCTCGATCCGAACGATATATTCGTCGTGTCGGTCATACCGTGCACGGCGAAGAAGTTCGAAGTCACGAGAGACGGGCAGTCGGCGAACGGCATGAGGGACGTTGACGTCGCGATTACGACTCGGGGATTCGGCAGAATGATAACAAGGGCGGGGATAAACTTCAACGCTTTGCCCGACGAGGATTTCGACTCGCCGATTGAGATGGGTTCCGGAGCGGGGCTTATATTCGGGACGACCGGCGGGGTTATGGAGGCTGCTTTGAGAACCGCAGCCGACACGATACTCGGCAAGCCGTTTGAAAAAATCGATTTCGAGGAAGTGCGCGGCACGGAGAGGATAAAACTGGCTGCGTACAAACTGGGCGATCTTGAGATAAAAGTCGCGGTCGCGAGCGGCACGGCTCACGCGAAAAAAGTCCTGAACGCGGTCAAAAGCGGCGAGCTCGACGTGCAGTTTATAGAAATAATGGGATGCCCGGGAGGCTGCATAAACGGCGGGGGCCAGCCGGTCCAGCCGATGAATGTGCGGAACTTCACGCATCTGAAGACCGCGCGTTCTAAGGCACTGTACACGGAGGAAGCTAAGCTTACGATAAGAAAGAGTCACGAAAATCCGATTATAAAAGAGATTTACGCAAATTATCTTGAAAAGCCCGGTAGCGAAAAGGCGCACCGCCTGCTGCACACGCACTATAAAAAGAGAAGCATGTACGCTAAATAAATTACGGTTAATATACGCGGAGGAACTGAGCATGCAAAAAACAATTTATGTTGTAGACGATAACGATACCAATCTGGCAATGGCGGAAGACGCGCTGAAAGAACAGTACCGGGTTATGACTTTGCCGTCCGCAGCGAAAATGTTCAAACTTTTGGGGAAAATCAAGCCGGATTTGATTTTACTGGATATTGAAATGCCGGAAATGAACGGGTTCGAGGCTCTGTCCCTGTTAAAGAACGATGATTCTTACTCGGATATCCCTGTCATATTCCTGACCAGCATGACAGACGCCGTAACCGAGGTTCGCGGCTTTGAGCTTGGGGTGGTGGATTTTATCAAAAAGCCGTTCACCACGCCTATCCTGATGAACCGCATCAAGACCCATCTTCATATCGACGAGCTTATCCGCGAACGGACGGAGCAGCTCCACAATCTTAAAAATTCCATCATATTCAGTTTCGCGGACATCGTGGAAACGCGGGATCAGGATACGGGCGGGCATGTCGAACGCACGTCCACTTATATACAGATACTTGCGGACGCGATGCTGGCGCACGGCATATACGCCGCCGAACTCGAAAAACTGGACATGGAACTGTTTATTTCGTCGGCTCGGCTGCACGATTTGGGCAAACTTGCCATTTCGGATGTCATCCTTAACAAGCCCGACAGGCTGACCGACGGGGAATTTGAAATCATGAAGACCCATACGACGGAAGGGGAACGGGCTATCGACCAGATCGCTTCACGGACGGACGACGTGGAATTTCTGCGCAACGCCAAATTATTCGCGGGTTATCACCATGAACGCTGGGACGGGAAAGGCTACCCGCACGGGGTTGCAGGGACGGATATACCGATTCAGGGGCGGGTTATGGCGCTTGTAGACGTTTACGACGCGCTTGTTTCGGAACGCCCCTATAAGAAGCCGTTTACCGAAGATAAGGCGGTCGGCATTATAATGGAAAATTCCGGCGCGCATTTTGACCCTTTTATAGTCGATGTTTTCTGCGCGGTAAGGGAAAAGTTCGAGGCGGTCAGAAGTATGCAGGTTAATGATATGATGTGATTATGTTAAGAGTCTGTTTAAAATCTAACCTTGTACTTGCTCCTTACCCTCTTTCGCAAAGAGGGTGTCCCCGCAGGGACGGGTGATTCTCTTTAACTTGCCGGCATCGGTTTTTACGCATTAAATATAAGTCAGGAGGCGGATAATATGGAAAAAATCACGGAGAAAAAAAACATGCTGGAACTGGGCGAACGCATGGGGCTCATGCTGGACGCGACTCCCCTTGCCGCGCATTTCTGGGACGAAAATTTTCAGATAACCGACTGCAACCAGGCGGCGGTCAGGCTGTTCAATTTATCAAGCAAGCAGGAATACATTGACAAGTATTTTGAGCTTACGCCGGAATTCCAGCCCGACGGGCAGAGGTCGTCGGACAAACTCAGGCATTTGCTCGGCGAAACATATAAATCGGGGAACCAGCGGGTCGAATGGACCTGCAAGACGCTGGACGGCGAACTTATACCTTTTGAGCTTACTTTGGTCAGCGTGGAATACCATGACCAAAAACTCGTCGCGGGTTATTGCAGGGATTTGAGGGAACACAAGCGAATGATGGGCGATATTGAAAAACGGGACACCCTGCTCAATGTCATAAACCGCGTCGCGGTTTCGCTGCTCTCGGCGGCGAACGAAGAAAAATTCGAGGAATCGCTGATAAAAAGCATGGAGCTCATCGGTCAGTGCTTAGAAGCGGACTGCGTGCAGATCTGGGAGAACAAAACAGTAAACGATGCTCTTTGTTTCGCGCTGAAATATAAGTGGCTGTCGGATATTGGGCTTAAAGCCCCGCCCGTTGCCATAGGAACGGCGGTGCCTTACAGCGAAAGATGGAAAGAACTGTTCCTGCGGGGCGAATGCGTCAACGGACCGGTCGCGGAGCTGCCGCAGGAAGACCGTGATTTGCTTGGTCCGCTCGGATTAACGTCCACAATTACAATCCCGCTGTATTACAGCGAAAAGTTTTGGGGGGTATTTTGCGTTGACGACTGCGTTAAAGAGCGTTACTTCACGGAAGGCGAGGTCAGCCTGCTGCACTCCGCCGGTCTGATGCTTGTAAACGCCATAAAACATAACCTGCAAGCCGAGGAAATCCGCGAAGCGCACAGACGCGCCCTGCTCCTGCTGGACACCACGCCCCTTGCCGTCCACCTTTGGAACAGGGACCTGTGCCTTTTTGACTGCAATGAAGAAGCGTTGCATTTGTTTAAAGTGGGCGACAAACAGGAATATTTATTCGGTTTTTTCGAGCGTTCGCCGGAGTATCAGTCCAACGGAGTCCGTTCGCGCGATTTGGCTCCCGTTTATCTCAATAAAGCGTTCGACGAGGGAAAATGCACGTTTGAATGGACGTATCGGACACTGGACGGGGAAACTTTCCCTGCGGAGATTACGCTTGTCCGCATCGCTTACGGAAACGATTACGCCGTCGCCGGATACAGCATGGATTTAAGGGAACATAAGCGCATGATACGGGAGATTGAAAACCAGCGCATGGAAGCCGAAGCCGCAAGCAAGGCGAAAAGCTCTTTT
>WREB01000194.1 GCA_009779525.1 Defluviitaleaceae bacterium | reverse complement strand
GTCGGAAGGGCTGGCCTCCACAACGTCAGCGTCATGCGGGGCTTGGAGTTGGGAATAGGCGACACGGTGAGCGTCTACAAGGCGAACATGATCATTCCGCAGATCGCGGAAAATTTAACGAAAAGCGGAGCGCCCGAAGTTCCGTCGGAATGTCCCGAATGCGGGGCGCAAACCGTGATCGAGGATAACGCGGGCGCGCAGACGCTCTACTGCACTAACCCGAACTGCCCCGCGCAGCTGATAATGTCGCTGACCCATTACTGCGGGCGCGACGCGGCGAACATCGCGGGACTATCCGAACAGACCCTTGAGAAGTTGATTTCGCAAGGCCTTTTAAAAAACTACCTCGACATTTATTCGCTTAGCGCGCATAAAGAAACGATAACCGGGCTTGAAGGCTTCGGTGAAAAATTATTTGTAAACCTGATCGATTCGATCGAAAGGTCGAAGAAAATCGGCCTCCCGAATTTTATCTACGCGCTTGGGATTAGGCATGTGGGGCTTGCCGGGGCGAAACTGCTCGCGGCAAGGTACCGAGGCGACTTCGGGTCTATCATCAAAACCGCGAGGGACGAAGCAAATTATTTTAGCGAGCTTTGTTCGATCAAAGGCTTCGGCGAAGTCATTGCGGAAAGCCTGCACGCCTATTTTTCGAACGACGCGAACGCCGGGCTTGCCGAAATGGCGCGAATGATCCTAAGCTTCGCCGATGTTCCGTATGATGAAGCTGACGACTTAATCCTTGGCGGCTTAACTTTCGCCCTCACGGGGGATACTCTTTTTTTTGCGAACAGAGGCGAGCTGCAGGCGCTGATCGAGCGAAACGGCGGCCGCGTCTCCGGAAACGTAAGCCCGAAGACGTCGTATTTAATCAACAACGACAAGGCGTCCGGCTCGTCGAAAAATAAAAAAGCTTCGGAGCATGGAGTTCCCGTCATTACGGAAAAAGAGTTTATGGAAAAGTACGGGAATTTCGGTCGAGAATAGGTAAATAGAGCGAAAGCGGGTGAAAAGCGTTTGGCGAGGCAGGTGCTTTACAGGAGAAAGAGGCCCCTTTTTTTTAGGGATATCGCGGGGCAGCCGCATATTGTACGCGCGCTGACGAATCAAATCGCCTCGGGCAAGGCGGCGCACGCGTATCTTTTCGCGGGCACGAAAGGGACCGGCAAGACGACTACCGCGCGGATCCTGGCGAGGGCGCTTTGCTGCGAATCGCCGGATGGCGGAGAGCCTTGCAACGTTTGCGACAGTTGCAAATCGATCCTATCCGAAAGCAATTTAAACGTAAACGAAGTCGACGCCGCCACGTTCACCAGAGTCGACGACATCCGCGACTTGCGCGAAGAATTCAAATACCTTCCAAGCGAGGGCAAGTACCGCGTCTACATCATGGACGAAGCGCATATGCTGTCGTCAAGCGCCTTCGCGGCGCTGCTTAAATCCCTTGAGGAACCGCCCCCGCACGTCGTCTTCATGCTTGCGACGACCGATCCGCATAAAATTCCCGCGACGATAATTTCGCGCTGTCAGCGTTACGATTTCAAGCGGATACCGGCGGACACGATCCGCAAGAAATTAATGGACTGCGCAAACGAAACCGAATGCGGCGCCGACGACGACGCGCTCGGGTACATAGCCGCAGTTTCGGACGGTTCGCTTAGGGACGCGTTCGGCATCTTCGACCAGTGCCTCATATATTACGAGGGCGAACGGATTACGCTTTCGAAAACGCTTTTCATATTAAGCGCGGTCGATGCGGAGATTGTGGCCGATTTTTCCGAATCGCTGCTCTCCGGCGATTCCATGCGCGCGCTTTCCATAATCGACATAATATCGAAGGACGGAAGGGACTATACGTTTTTTGCGACGGAAACGATCAAGTACATGCGTGACATGTTGGTGGCGAAGCAAGCGGCGGGCGGCGACTTGATCCGACGCACGGAAACGCTTGCCTCGCGCCTTAACGAATACGCCGTCCAAACCGACGCCGAGACGCTTATAATGCAAATACGCGAGTTTTCGGAGCTTTTGAACGAACTGCGCTATTCGCCCCAGCCGAAGCTGGCGCTGGAAGTGCGCGCGCTGAAGCTTTGCAACCCGCAGGCGTCAAGAAACGCCGACGCTATTTTCGCACGGCTCGATCTATTGGAAAAAACCGTAAAAGAACTGGCTGAAGCGACCGAACCCGATTCCGTTAAAGCGGCGCGTAAAAAAACCGAAGGCATACCCCAAGACCGCGAAAAAACCGGACCAACTGCGTTTGATAAATTCAAAAACGAAACCAAGGCAATGGAAACGGCCGCATCATATATACCCGATCGAACCGGCGCCGAAACCCAAGCAATGGAACCGGTTGAACCGGATGAAGCCAAGCCGGCCGCTCGGGAAAAGCCGCGGCAGTCGAGCGACGCTTCGGCGCTTGATTCGGACGCAATGAAAGCGATCGTCGACGGTTGGAAAAAATTTATCGCACGACTCGGCGAACCCATGCTCACCTCGTTTATCGAGGTCTGCGAATTGCAAGAAACCGAAGGGGTCCTCACGCTGCTTTGCCCGAGCGAAGCGCATTTCGAATTCGTCTCGAACAAAAGGCAATTAATCGAAAAAACGCTGGCCGAAACGTTCGGCTTGGACCGCGCGCCGAATCTTGCGTTTAAAACGGGCGGTGGTTACAATAATCGAGGCGACGAACGCAAAAAAGCGCCCGCGGCAAAAAAACCGGCGCAAAATATAACCGACGGAACGCGGCGCGAACTGAGGCATCCCGACGATTACGAATCGTTCGGGACGCAGATTGGATTCGACGCCGAATAAATAACGGAGGCGGTTTGGTGGCTAAGGGATACGGCGGGATGCCCGGCGGAATGAATATGAACAGCTTAATGAAGCAGGCGCAAAAGATGCAGAGACAGATGGCCGAAATGCAAACCGAGCTCGCCGAAAAAACGATCGAGGTCTCCTCCGGCGGCGGCGCGGTCAAACTGATCATCAACGGCGAGAAACAGATCCAAAGCCTCGCCATTTCCCCCGACGTCGTCGATCCGGACGACATAGAAATGCTGCAGGATTTGATAATGACCGCGGTAAACGAAGCCATCCGCCAAATAGAGGAACTTCGCGAGAAGCAAATGGCCGGGCTGACCGGCGGGGTCGGCGGCCTCGGCGGTTTCATGTAAATGGATTATTACGGCGGCCCGATAACGAAATTAATAGAGGAGCTTTCCAAGCTTCCCGGCATAGGCGGAAAATCCGCGCAGCGGCTGGCGTTTCACTTGATAAGCCTTCCGCAGGAAAAGACGGACGCGCTCGCCGAGGCGATACTAAACGCAAAGCGCAACGTAAGGTACTGCTCGGTATGCTGCAACGTCACGGAATCCGACCCGTGCGCCGTTTGCAATAACGTCAAGCGCGACCCAAAGCTGATAATGGTGGTGGAAGACCCGCGCGACATGGCGGCGTACGAACGCACGAAGGAATTCCACGGAACATACCACGTGCTGCACGGCGCGATATCGCCGATGAACGGCGTCGGCCCGGGCGATTTAAAGATCGCCGCGCTGCTTAGAAGGCTGCAGGAAAACGAGGCGGACGAAATAATTCTCGCGACGAATCCGAACGTCGAGGGCGAGGCTACCGCGATGTATATAAGTAAACTGATAAAACCCCTTGGAGTCAAAGTCACCCGCATAGCGCACGGCGTACCCATCGGCGGGGATTTGGAATATATAGACCAGGTCACGCTTTCTCGCGCGTTATCGGGAAGGATGGAAATGTAGGCGCAATGTCAAAGCATGTGATCACCGGAGTGCAGGAAAACAGCATCGCCCGCGAGTTGTC
>WREB01000193.1 GCA_009779525.1 Defluviitaleaceae bacterium | reverse complement strand
CCACCGAATACGGGACGCCTATTTTTTCGCAGTATTTTGCGAGCCCTCCTGCGTCGAATCCGCTAAAGCCCAAGTCGACGGTGATCGCGCAAAGCTCGTAGCGCTTCGGGTAAAACCGCCTCATCTCGGAGAGCGCCGCTAGCGTCGCGAGGCTGTCCTTGCCGCCCGAAAGCGCGACGGCGATCGTCTCGCCTCGCCCGATCATGTCATAGTCTTCGCACGCCCTGCGCACCAGACTCAAAAGTTTTTGAAGCTTCAACCGTTTACCCGGACCTTTTTTTTATCAATTCGTTGATTTCCGCGAGCGCTTTCTTGAACTTATATTCCTCGATGCAGCGCGCAAGCGTCTGCGTACCGGGAATCGCCCTAAGCGCGTAAAGGTATTTTATGCAGTCGGTGTCGTTGTTCGCAAGCAGCCGCCTTATCTTCCCGAGGTATTCGTCCTCGGCGCGGCTGTTTTCGAACGCGGGTGCTTCGGCGGCCGCTTCGGGCTTGATTGGCGGGTCGGGTTTTTCCGGCGCTTTGGCTTCGTTTTTTAACGTAAATTTGGACAGCGGCAGGAATTTTGACAGGCATTTCCAGAGCTCGCGAGGGGTGAACGGCTTGCCGAGGCAGTCCACGACGCCGAACTCGCGGTAAAGCGATATGTCCTTCGGCATGATGTTGGCGGTGAGCGCCGCGATCGGGAGCGTGCCGGAAATTTCGCGTATCCTTGAAGCGGCTTCTATTCCGTCCATGACCGGCATGTGAATGTCCATTAACACCAAGTCGAACTGCTTACGGCTTTCGTTGGCGCGCCGCCTGACTTCCTCGACGCCCTCCCGCCCGTTTCTCGCCTTTACGTGCTTGACGCCGGCTTTCGCCAGCAGATCGCATATGACCTGCATGTTGAACGCGTTGTCCTCGCATACCAACACTTCGCCGCCGAAGACCGGGTATTCGGGGCCGTCGAAGCTTATGCCTTCGGAGGGCGGAACGCTGCCTTCGGCGACCGTATCGAACGTCAGCTCGAAGCTGAACCTGCTCCCCTTGCCCAAATCGCTCGCCGCATTCAATTTTCCGCCCATCAGTTCGACTATATATTTCGAGATCGGCAGGCCGAGCCCGGTTCCACCGGTCTTTCGCGTAATGCTTTCGTCCTCCTGCGTAAACGGGTCGAATATCTTCGTCAGGTTTTCCGGGACGATCCCGATTCCGGTGTCCCAAACGGTGCAGTATATTTTCATCTTTTTATCGCCCGCGGTCTCCATCGACGCGGCGAGGCCGACAGAACCTGCGTCCGTAAATTTTACGGCGTTGGAAAGCAGGTTCATAATCACCTGCCTTAGGCGAATCGGGTCGCCGACGAATTTCCTCTCCGTCGCGACCACGATGTTGGAGTAAAAACGCAGGCCCTTCTTCTCCGCCTGCGGCCTGATCGTCGCCTGGCAATAGTCGAAGATTTCGAACGGGTCGAACGCGACGTCTTTAAGCTCCAGCCTGCTCGACTCTATTATTGTGATGTCGAAGATGTCGTTTATTATCGAGAGCAGCCACTTTGCGCTCTCGGTTATTTTATTTATGTAGCTTTTCGCTTTCTTTCCCATCTCTTGGCTTTTCGCGAGTTCGGCGAAACCGACGATGCTGTTCATCGGCGTGCGTATTTCATGGCTCATGTTGGCAAGGAACTTGCTTTTCGCCTGCGAGGCCGACTCCGCGACGTCCTTAAGTTCCGTGAGCCTGACGTTTTGCATGTTTATTTCGTCGATCATCCTGCGGAAGCCGCTCACGTCCGACATCGAAACGATGGACCCGGCGTACTGGCCGCGCTCGATAATGACGTCCTTTGCTACGGTAAGATCCCTTCGTTCGCCGCCTGCGTAAATCGTCAGCTCGCCGCTTTTTAGCGGGTCGTCCGAACCGAGTATCTCGAATAGGCCGTCCGGTTTCGATTCCGCGCTGATCGTCTTGATATAGTCGGCGATTTCAGCCGCGCGCGTCTTGTTGGGGACGATTTCGATTTCGGGAAACGTTTTTATAAACGCCGGGTTGGCGTCGGTCACGACGCCGGCGTTGTTTACGAGCAGGAACGATTCGGAAAGCGAGTTGAATATTCCGGAGACCGCGGTCTCCTTGAAGTCGAACAGCCTGAACTGTATCGAATAGACCGCGAGGACGACGAACATGACTATGAATGAAAACGGCGAGAGGTCGAAGCCGGGGTTTAGGTAACCGAGGGTGTATAGCGTGCTGAAGACGATCGGCAGCGACATCCCGAAGCCGACGATCGCAAGCGACGGGATCTTGCGGATGTTTTTTACGACGTACCTGTAGAGGACGATCGTGCCGGCTAAAAGCGGCGCGTACGAAAGGACCATGTGAAGCGGCGCGAGGTCCCCGCCGATCGGGAAGAGCCCGTCGTAGCCCGCGATGAACCTGCCGTGCAGGGGGTTCGTCCAAAGCAGGATGAAATCGAACGCCGGGTAAACCATGAAAAAGCGGAAGACCCATTTATTCTTCGCGTATTTCGAATCGGTGAAATGCAGTATGTACAGGAAAAAAACGGGGGTAAGGAAGCATATCAGCGAAAAATAGATCGGGTATAAGATTTCGAAAAGCTCCTGCGTAAGCACGACGCTGATACCGCCGAAGAGCGCCCAAACCGAAAACATGAGCCCCATCGCGAAAAAAAGCTTGAGGTACGTCGTATGCTTGCTCCGGAACCATATCCCGAAGATGATGTATATCAGCGCCGCGAATAATACTATCGATGCGAAAAAGACCGCGAGCTCAAATGCAATATTCATCAGGTCCGATCCGCCGCGGCGCATGTTTTGCGTTCGCCGCCTTTTACTATTGAAATCGTGACGATGCCGGCCTTTTCGTCGTCGATAATCATAACGACGTTATTCCCCGATACGGACATAAGCCTCCCCGCTCTCCCCGACCGAAGCTGATAGTTTTTATTAATACGTCAATATAATATATCCAATATAAAATTAACAGGGGTCGCGAGTTTAAACGCCCGTTTTTTTTGCCGGCGTCCGTTGCGTGTGCCGCGGGGTTGTGCTATACTTCGCGGCGTTCATGATTATGAGGGGAAATTTTTATGTCGGTGCAGTACGCGATCGTCGGAATCATTTACATCTTGGGATGCCTCGCGCTCGTATGCGCGATACTCATGCAAAAAAAGCGCACCGCCGGGCTCGGCAGCATTGCCGGGATGGGCAATTCGGAAACGTACTGGGACAAAAACAAGAAGCGCTCCGCCGAGGGTTCGCTCGAAAAATGGACGAAGATCGGCGGCGGGATATTGTTTGTCGTCTCGTTGATAATCAGCATGCTGTAACCGCAAGCCAATTTCATAAATTTAAGCGGCGGAAGCGCCGCTTTATTTTTTTTGTGAAGGAGACCAAATGGAACTAACCGGAACTTTTATCGGCAACGCGCGGGGCTTCGGATTTGTGAGGCTAGACGGCTGCGCTGAGTGCCCCGACGCTTTTATTCCCCCCGACTGCACGAACGGCGCGATCCACGGCGACACGGTGTTGATCGAGGCGAAGCCTTCGGGCGACGGAAGGCGGGAGGGGTGCGTCCTTAAAATCTTAAGGCGCCAAACCAACGCGTATGTGGGGACGTTTTACGCGGGCGGCGAAAAAACCGGCGGAGGCTTCATTGTACCGTGCGAACCGAAAAATTCGTATAAATACGTCGTGACGAAAAAAACGCGCGACTTTTTCGCGTTAGCTGGCGGGCACAGGGTTTCGTTTCGCGCGGAAATAAACCAAAAGGACCCGTCTAATCCGGTCGCCGTCGTCGTCGAAGTGATCGGGCACATGAACGATCCGGGAGTCGACGTG
>WREB01000192.1 GCA_009779525.1 Defluviitaleaceae bacterium | reverse complement strand
TAAATCGACCCGCTTGATTTTGTCGATGAACGAAAGCACTATTTTTTTCATTTCGTGAAGCAGCGCGACTTCCTCGTCTATGTCGGCGACTCTTTCGCCAAGCACCTCGAGCACCGTTTCGGTCCCCGTCGCCTTAAACACGCGCTTGACGTCCTTGATCGAGACGTTCAGCTTGCGAAGTATAAGGATCTGCTCAAGCCTTTTGACGGTGGGCGCGTCGTAAAGCCTGTACGCGTAGCCGTCTTCGCGGACGCTTTCAAGCAGCCCCATGTCTTCGTAGTACCTGAGCGTCCGTGCCGAAATTCCGTATTTCCCCGAAAGCTCCGTTATCTTTATCAACCCGTTCACGGCATGCCTCCCTTTCGTTTGGGTCAACGATATCCGCTTACCCAACGTCAAAGTCAAGGGCTTTGATAAAGGAGTGTTTATTTATTTGCATACCAAACCGCCAATCAGCCAAGAAAAAAACGGCGGCGTTTGCGGGCCTGTTTTTTCGCATGCCCGCTGCGCAATTAGGTCCCGAACAGGTCGCGCCTCAATTTTTCCAGCGCTTCGGACATTTTTTTCCGGTCCTTGGCGAACTGGCCGATCAGCTGGTCGAACGCGATAAGCACCAGGATTCCGTAGGTGTTGGCGGCGATGAAGCCGCTTACGTTTTCCCCGAAAAACGTCATTCCCGAATCGATCAGCTTGGACGCGACAAGGACCAGCACGTAAAACAGGTACAGCGCCGACTTGAACGAAACGAAATATTCCGCCTGCAGCTTTATCAGCCGGAATTCCTTTTCGGCGTCCTTCGTTTTCCTTAGGTTTTCGACGATGTATTTCGACTTGTATATCCTAATCAGCAGCTCGTCCAGCGCCAGGCCCGCGGCGATTAGAACGAGGTTTATCAGATATGCGAGCGGCGCCGAGTATGCCGCTATCCACGTATACGTAAAATAAATTATCAGGCCGTAAACCGCGTTCGACATGACGATGTACGCGAGATACTTTATAATTTTTAAAAGCGTCCGCTTCATCAGGTTTCCGCTGTTTCAACGGGCGCCGCCGCCCGATAGGTTTCCGCCATTATATTAATTCGGCCGCTCTTTTAAAACAACCGCCGCCGCAAGGGAACATTATCCTTTATTTCATCGGAAGGCATACGGTAAATTCGGAACCCTTCCCGGGTTCGCTTATTACATCGATCCTGCCACCGCACAGCTCGGCGATCCTGCCCGCGAGCGAGAGTCCAAGTCCGTTGCCCTGCCCGGAATGCGATTTGTCGCCCTGATAAAACTTGTCGAAAACGCGTTTCGCGGTCTCTTTATCCATGCCTATTCCGCCGTCCTTAAACGAAACCGTCGCCTCGCCGCCGGCGGCGCCGCAGCTTATGTTTATTTGCCCGTTTTCACCCGTGAATTTTACGGCGTTGTGTAAAATGTTGTTCCATATCAGCTGGATAAGTTCCGGATTTCCGAAATACTTGATTTGCGCCAGGTCCAAGTCGACGCGGATTTTTTTTTGCGATAAATCATTATGCAAAAGCACGTACGACCGCCTTATCTGCTCGTCGATATAAAAATATTCCTTGTCGGTTATGATCACTTGGTTTTCAAGTTTTGACAGTTTCAGGATATTTGTGATCAGTCTCGTCAGCCGGGCGGACTCGTTTACGATAATTTCCGTGTATTCTTTTTGCTCGCCGGTCAGGCCCGAACCTAGCAAGACCGTCGCAAAGCCTTGTATCGACGATATCGGCGTCTTAAATTCGTGCGAGACGCTGTTGATGAAATCGTTGTTGAGCATGGTGATGAGGGACAGTTCGCGCGCCATTTTATTGAAACTTTCGGTCAGGTCGCTTAGCTCGTCGTTCCTGCTTGCGTCGGTTTCGAGCACGACGTTAAAATCGCCCTGCGCCACTTTTTTCGTACCCTCGGTCAAGGCCCGAACGGGCTTCAGCGATTTATTTATTATGAACGAGATAAACGCCGCGCTAAAAATAAACGCGAATATTACCGTAAAGGCGTTGTAAAGGCGAAAGACGCGGAATATGCCCTCCCTCAGGTTTTCATCGATGTGGGCGAACGCGGTGGGTGAAAACGGCATGATTCTCGCGATGATCATTACCGATAAAAAGGAAGAGCTGGCGATTATCGCGAAAATCGTTATCAGCATTTTTTTCTGCAGGCTTTTTTTCCCCGCGCGGTTTTTTTTCATACCCGGAGCTCCGCCTTATATCCGACGCCCCTGACCGTGATTATCTCAAATTCGGGGTAGCCATAAAAACGCTCCCTCAGCCGCTTGATATGGACGTCGACCGTCCTGTCGTCCGATTCGCTGTCCATTCCCCAAATTTCATCCATAAGCTGCAAGCGCGTGAAAATAACGTCGGGATATGAAAGCAGCTTAAACAATAAAAAAAACTCCTTTTGGGGGAGCGTGTGCTTTTCAAGTTCGCGCGTGACGGTCAAGGCGTCGTAATTTACCGCCACCCTGCCGATTTCAAGCCTGCGTTCGCTCATTATCTTCGAGCGTCGAAGCAGCGCCCGCACGCGAAGCACCATCTCGTTTATGTCGATGGGTTTGACCATATAGTCGTCGGCGCCGACGAGGAAGCCTTTCTGCTTGTCGTCAAAGCGTTCCCTTGCCGTCACCATCAGCACCGGCAGGTTATTGTTCGCCATACGCAGCGATTCGGTCAGTTCGTAGCCGTCGACGAAAGGCATCATGACGTCGCAAACCATCAGGTCGACATGCTCCCTGTCAAAAATTTCCAGCGCTTCCCTTCCGTCCGACGCGCAAAGCGCGTTGTAGCCGTTTTGCGAAAGCACGGTCTGCATCAGCCTTCGTATATTTTTGTCGTCCTCGACGACGAGCACGCTAAGCATCTGCCAATCCCTCATTCATCTTTACTCGGGCGAAGTATGCCGATCCGACATGAACCGAATATGAACCGGAAAATTCATATTCGGTTCACACGGCCGCCTTAGTATAACCCCGCGGTCAAGCGGTTTGCTTGAGCTGACGATCATGCCGACGGACGGCCGGAAAATTTTTAGGAGGAATTTAAATGCTGGAACTTAGGGAAATAAAAAAGACCTATAAAATAGGCGAAATCGAAACGAAGGCGCTTGACGGAATCAATTTGGCGTTTCGGAAAAAGGAATTCGTCGCGATACTTGGGGCAAGCGGCTCGGGCAAGACCACATGCCTCAACATCATCGGCGGGCTCGACCGCTATGACAGCGGCGACTTAATTATTAAAGGGAAAAGCACGAAGCAGTTTACCGATAGGGAATGGGACGCGTACCGCAACAATTCGATCGGCTTCGTCTTCCAAAGCTACAACCTCATCACGCACTTAAGCATCGTGGCAAACGTCGAGCTGGGGATGACCTTGTCCGGCGTCTCAAAGCGCGAACGGAACAAAAGGGCCGTCGAAATTTTAGAGCGCGTCGGGCTAAGGGAGCATCTACACAAAAACCCGAACCAGCTTTCCGGCGGGCAGATGCAAAGGGTGGCGATAGCACGCGCGCTCGTGAACGACCCCGAAATAATACTGTGCGACGAACCGACGGGCGCGCTCGACACCTCGACCGGGCGGCAGATAATGGATCTGATCAAGGAAATCGCAAGCGAAAAGCTTGTCATAAAGGTAACGCACAATCCCGAGATCGCGGACGGGTACGCGGACAGGATCGTGCGCTTTCAAGACGGCAGACTGACGGACGACACGCATCCGCACGTAGAGCGCCCGAAGCCTGACGGCTTCAGCCTCAAAAAAACGAGCATGGATTTCATAACGGCGCTTAGCCTTTCGTTCAACAACATAAGGACGAAAAAGGGGCGCACGTT
>WREB01000191.1 GCA_009779525.1 Defluviitaleaceae bacterium | reverse complement strand
GGTGCTCGAGCTCGGCTGCGGCACCGGGCGCGTCGCGCTCGCGCTTGCTGCGGAGGGAATAGACGTCACCGGCCTCGACTTGTCTAACGAGATGCTCGACATTTTTAGGGCGAAACTCGAAAAAACGCAGACGCCCGGCCGCATCACGCTCGTGCACGCAAGCATGGCCGACTATAGTCTCGAAAAAAAATATTCGCTCATCATCGCTCCGTTTCGCGCGTTCCAGCTGGTCACGCAAGAAAACGAGATAGACGCGACGCTCGAACGCGCAAGGGACCATCTTGCGGACGGCGGGCTGTTCATTTTAAACGCGTTTCGGCCCTACGCGTTTCTCGACGAAAACTGGAAACGCGGCGAGACTTTCGATTTCGAGGCGACGGACGAAGCCACCGGGGCGCGCGTCGTCCGGATGGAGTGCAGGGAGCGCATCGACGTCGAGCGGCAGATAATCTATCCGTATCTGGCGTACGACGCGACGTATCCCGACGGCGGCACCGAGCGCGTGATCGAGCGCCTCAGCATGAAGTACTACTACGCGGAGCAGCTGCGCGAACGGGTCGAGAAGGCGGGGTTCTCCGTGGCCGAAGAATATTCTTGGTACGACAAGACGCCGCCGGGGCCCGACGGGCGCGAAATAATTTTCGTTTGCAAAAAGAGGGAGGAGCCGATATGAGGGAAATCCTTGACATAACGTACCGGACGGTAAACGGGAAGCCGCTTCTGCTTGACTTGTTCATGCCCGACGGCGGCGGAGCGCGTCCGCTCGTCATTTGGATACACGGGGGCGGCTGGTACTGCGGCGACCGGAAATGGTGCATGCTCAAATATCTGGCGGACTGCGGCTACGCCGTCGCGAGCGCGGACTACCGGCTTACCGGCGAGGCGCCGTTTCCCGCGTGCATAATCGACTGCAAGCACGCGCTTGCGTACCTTCGCGACAACGCGGCCAAGTACGGGATCGATCCTAAGCGCGTCTGCGTCGCGGGCGACTCCGCCGGGGGGCACCTCGCGGCGCTGATGGGGACTTCCGTCGGCCATCCAGACTGGGAGCCCGAGGGTTCGGACTGCTCGGTGCAGGCGGCGATCGACTACTACGGCCCGACCTGCATTGCGACCGTCTATAAATATCTATATTTAGAAAAACCCGAGCTTGGGGCGGCGGACAATTACGTCGGCGCGCTGCTTAACGTATCCGGCTATTCGAAACGGGGGCTCGGAATAGCCGCGGCGGCGAGCCCCGTCGCGTACGTCGACGGCGCCGAGCCTCCGTTTTTGATAATCCACGGCGACCGCGACGAAATCGTTCCGATAAAGCAAAGCGCGATTCTACGGGACGCGCTTGAAAGAAGCGGGTCATTCGTTTCGATGCACACGGTCCCGGGCGCCGGGCACGGTTTCGAGGACGCGGCGGCGGACGCGGCGGTAAAAAAGTTTTTGGAATACTTCCTTAGGCCCGGCGAAGCGGCTGAATAAATAATGGAAAAAAATCCGGCGGGAATGTCTGACGAACACAACCTAAACGCCTTCACCGGAAGGGCGCTTTATTACGCGAAGGCGCGGCCGAACTATCCCGAAGGGGCCGTCTTGCATATACGCGGCCTTGCGCCGCGCGGCGCGGCGTTCGCGGACATAGGGGCCGGAACCGGAAAGTTTACCGTGCAGCTCGCCTCGTACGGAAACAGGATATTCGCGGTCGAGCCGAACGCCGACATGCGCGGGCAGCTTACGCTTGCGGTTGCGGGATATCAAAACGTCATCGTCTCAAGCGGAACCGCCGAGGCGACCGGGTTGGATTGCGGCTGCGCGGACGTCGTCGTCTGCGCGCAGTCGCTAAACAAGTTTGACTTGGACGCGTTTAAGAAAGAATGCCTCAGGATCGGCAGGGAAGGCCTTGTAGTCGCCGCGCTGTACAACCGGACGTCCGGTAAGCTTGAAAACACTTCGCAATACGACCGGTCAACCGGCGCCTTTTTCACCAATCCCGAGGTGAGGGAATTTCCTAACCCCGTCTGTTTTACGCGCGAGAGCTGGCTGCTTTACCACCTTTCGATGGACGGAGTCCCGATGGAAAACGAAACCGGACACGCAAAATACGCCGCCGAACTTGACGCGGCGTTCGACCGCGAAAGCGCGGACGGAATTCTACTCCACGAGCTGACGACCGTCGTCTACAGCGAGCGGATAAAACGGTAAAAAATTTCAATTATCATCTTGCGAATAATTTAAACGCGTTCAATTGATGCGGCGAAGCGTTCATTTCGCGGCGTCGAGGCAGCGTTTCGCCAGCGCGTCAAGCTCAGCCTCCGTCGAGTCGATCCCGGCCGTCACGTAGACGGTCCGCCCGAGGTTGTCGAGCGTCTGCGGGCAGCAGTCCGCGGTTATCTCAAACTTTCCACCCTTGTTTAGCTCCATGTTGTAGGGGTTCGTGTGCGGGTTGTTGGTCACGCGCTTATCGAGTATCGGCCTCCAGTGGATGAAGACGTGGCGGTTAACGTCAAGCGGTATCGTCCCGGCCTTGAAGTTTTCGTTGAAACGCCTCGCCTCCGCCCCGGAGCCGAAGCGCAGCGGGACCGTGATTCCGACGTCGCCGAAGGCGTCGTTCGACTTTGCGACCGTAAATTCTTTCGCGCCTGAAAACCGTTCGCAAAGCGACTTCCGGACCCTGCGCAAATCGCTTAGTATCCCGTCGAGCCTTGTCAGCTGCACGCGCATGACCGCCGCCATTAACTCGCTTGCGCGAAACTGCGAGCCGACGAAGTACGGGTAGGTCAGCTCGCGCTCGTACGACCAGTACGAACAGCCGACGTCGTGGTAAATGAGCGACCGCTCGAACACCTCGGCGTCGTTGACAAGCACCGCGCCGCCTTCGCCCGCGCTGATCACCTTGTAGTAGTTGAAGCTCATCGCGCCCGCGGTCCCGATTGACCCGAGGCATCTCCCCCCGTACGTCCCGCCGATCGACTGGCAGGCGTCCTCGATCACGTAAAGGCCGTGCAGTGCGGCGATCTCCATGATCGCGTCCATGTCGCAAGGAAACCCCATGATGTGCACGGGCAAAATCGCCCTGGTCCTGTCGGTGATCTTTTTGCGCAGGTCCCCCGGGTCGATCGTGAGCGTCTCGTCGACCTCGGCCAAGACGGGGATCGCGCCGACGTTGAGCACGGCGTTCGGCGTCGCGATGAAAGTGTAGGACGGGACGATCACCTCGTCGCCGGGGCCGATGCCCAACGCCGCGAGAATGCTTATCAGCGCGGCGGTGCCGCTTGAGACGTAAAGGCAGTTGGCGACGCCGAACCTTTCGGCGAGTTCGCGCTCGAGCTGCAGCACCTCGCGCGTTTCGTCGTTGATCCTAAACAGACTCTTCTTTTCGATGACTCTTCCGACCGCCTCGGTCTCTTCCTTGCCTATCCGGTACATAAGCTCCCCCTAATCCTTGGGCAGTGCGTACACCGAAAGCCCGCTTAAGGCCAAATCCCGCACGCCTATTAAATTTTTTTCGAGCGCATCCCTAAGCGTCGCCTTCGAGCCGTCCTCAAACGCGACGACGAGTATGCGCGACTCCATGTTCGGCAGGTAGTATAAATTTGCCTCGTCCTCGCAAATCAACTCGAACGCGGGCAGCCTGACTCCGTCCCAGTCGTCGGGATAGCCGACTTCGAAGCGGACCGACGGTCCATCGCCGGGCGGCGGCGCATAAGGTTCGGGCGTCGGAAAAAGCGGGGGCGATAATCCGTTTGGCTCCTCGGGCATATCAACCGTCCTTTGGTTGTGAATCAATTAAGCGATCGGCAAACCGGCGCTTGGTAAACGTAAAAAATATAGTTATTTGATATCGCCGCAAAATCATTCCTTCG
>WREB01000190.1 GCA_009779525.1 Defluviitaleaceae bacterium | reverse complement strand
CCGTAATAAATATGATTTGTCGCTGTACTCAATTCCGCTTTATCCATCCGTTGCCGAAGAACTGCGGGAACTTGTTATGAATCCCGTGTTTCGTTACAGCGATTTAACGTTTGAAGCGATACGGGCAAGAGCGACGCAAGCACATGAACGCCGAGCCAATGGCGAAGCAAATGATGCTTCCGACTTGCATATGAATTTCAGCGTTCTCTACAATGACGTTATTATCAACCTGAGCACAAGGGGCGTGCCGCCGGAGCATGTTTGGGAAATGCTATCAGAATTAAAATGAGCCATATATAAATTGCAAGATTAAGGCAGGGTTTGGCAAACCCTGCCTTATTTATTTTCACAATGATCATTTACGGGGGTTGACAGGCGAAGACGGCAAATATTCCGGCGTCAGCAAACCCAATGGCAGACGAAACCGTAAGCTTATTTTCCATGCGATTCATTTATTTTCAGCAATTCTATTTTTCGTTTGCCTACTAGAAATTTGTCGATCCGTTTATACTTGGGGTTGCCTATTTTTTGCGATTTGTCGCCGCTCACCGCCACAACGGAACGCGGGTTTAAATTGGGCAATAAATTGTCAAGCATTTTATCAATCGCGAAACCGTCGTTATTTGACCATGATGTCAAATTACCGTACGGAACGTCCGTTATTATTATGTCCGCCAAAAAATCACGGCAAACGCTTTGCTTTGGATCCAATATGTCCCGGGTAAAAGCGTTTAGGCGAATCTTATTCTTTAGAAAGCTTTCGAGCCTATCCGCGCTTTGGATGGCTAATAAATGCGAGTTTTTTCCGTGCGAATCGTGCAGAGCTTTTAGTTGCATTTTCCTGTTTCGCAAGCCGCTCGTTGTCAAAAGGTTTAGATTTTTCATTGTTAAGTCTACGGCGTCTTCGGATATGTCCGAACCGCACAGTGAACCGATTTTTTCATTGAATAAAAATCCCAATACCGTCAGCAAATAACCGCAGCCGCAGCAAGGGTCGTATACGGCTAAATTTTCGGATTTGCCTACGGCGCTCAAGCATCGCGAAAATATTTCGCATGCCAGCCTAACTGGATAATTTGTGAAACCTATCTTGTTTAGTATCACTCTTCCGCTTGAAAAATCTTCATAATTTATTTTGGCGGCGAAGCTATATTGCATCAATTCACCTTGATAAATTTATTTTGGTAAATATCGTTCGGTTGAAGTCGTTAAAGACTAAAGCCGCCGCCGCCATGCCTTGTAAATAAAACGAATGCTTGCCGGTTCGTGTAAACGACGAAAAAACCGCGGCGGTCGCCGCGGTTTTGCCTATTCTTCGTTTTCCTTTTCGCTTGCCGCGGCGATGCGCCGCATCTTTTCTTTTTCATCCGACATTTCGCCGACGGTCTTGGTCTTGAGACGCGCGGCGCCTTCGTTCGCCTTTGTCTCGAACCATTCGCCCCGGTCGCGCCTCGCCTTGGCCGCCTTTATCGCCTCCGCGTACTGGGGAAGCCACTTTTCCTGCGCGATAAGCATCTCGTCGGTCAGCTGCCATACCTCCGGCGGGTTTAGGACGGCGCCCGTCAGCGGGTCAAGCAGCATCGCTTGCTTTAGCAGCTTGTCGTCGCCGCGCACCGCGGCCTCGACCGCGATCCGCTGCACCCAGACGCTTTGGCTGCATATCGCGGCGCATCCGAGCGGAAGGTCGCCTATCTTCGGGACGTTGATGCCGTTCGCGTCGGCGTAGCAGGGCACCTCGACTATGCAGTCGTCGGGCAGGTTGGTGATGCAGCCGTTGTTTACCACGTTGAAGTGCCCGCGGTAGCATTTGCCTGTCTCGAGCCCCTCCAGTATGTACGAGCCGTGCTCGCGCCCGCGATCGCTTCCGTCGTATTTTTTCGGCGGCTCCTTGAGCCAGTTTGGGAAATCCGTCTCGAACCAGTTGCGGCTTTCGGTGCAGACGCGCAGGTAGCCGCCGGTTTCGCCGTTGATCCAAACACCCAGGTCGATCCAGTCGATAATTTCTTCCGGGCGCTTGCGGTACCACGCGAGGTATTCGGAAAGGTGCCCGTTTGATTCGGTCGAAAAGTAGCCGAAGCGCTTGAGCACGTCGATTCGCACGCGCTCCTTTTTTGCGACGTATTCGTCGCCCGTCTCGAGCGCGGGCAGGATCTTGTCGAGCATGTCGACGCCGTTGTGCTTGACCGAGATGTACCAAGTCTGATGGTTTATTCCGGCGCATATCACGTCGATGTCCCCGTATTCGAGCCCGAGGGCGTGCGCGATGAGCCACTGGCCGCCCATGACCCCGTGGCAAAGCCCGATGGTCGGCACCCCGAAGTAATTGTTCGCCGCCCATGTCATCATCGCGTTCGGATTCGCGTAGTTGAGCATTATCGCGCCGGGTTCAGCCACTTCCCTGATGTCCTCGCAAAAACCCCTCATCGCCTCGACGCCGCGCTGGCCGTACATTATGCCGCCCGCGCAGAGCGTGTCGCCGACGCACTGGTCCACCCCGTATTTGAGCGGGATCTCGATGTCGGTCGTAAACGCCTCAAGCATCCCGATCCGGACGCAGTTGAATATGTACTTCGCGCCCCTAAACGCCTCGCGCCTGTCCGTCGTCGCGTGGATTTTAATTTTAACGCCGTTTTCGTCGAGGTCGCGCTGGCATAGCTGCGTTACCATATCGAGGTTATGCTTATTTATATCGGTGAACGAAACCTCGATGTCCCTGAACGCCGGGACGCTCATCAAGTCGGTGAAAAGCCCGCGCGTAAACCCGATGCTCCCCGCGCCGATGAAGGCGATTTTAAATGACATATGACGACTCCTTCGTTTTATATTACGCGGGACGCGATTCGCTTCCCGCGGTTTCCACCGTAAATTTGCCGTATGCGTAGTCGAGCGACGCTACGCCGCCGCAAGAAAGCGCCCCGAAAAGCAGCTCGTCGACGAGCAGGCGCTTTATGTCGTTTTCGACGATGCGGATGATCTCCCTCGCCCCGTATGTTTCGGAGCGGCCCGCCTCCGCTATTTTTTGCATCGCGGCCTCCGTCGGCGCCAAGGCGACGCCGCGCGCCGCTAGTTTGGCGCCGAGCCTGTTAATCGCCTTTTTCGCGATTAAAACGGACATTTCATCGTCGACGCGCCTAAACTGCACGATCGCGTCGAGGCGGTTCCGAAACTCGGGGCTGAACACGCGCTCCACCGCCTTCGACGCGGCCGTCGCGTCCGTCCCGCCTTCGAAGCCTATCACCGGCCGCGTCATTTCCCGCGCCCCGGCGTTTGAAGTCATTATCACGACGACGTTTCCGAACTCGGCCTTCTTTCCGTTGTTTTCGGTCAGGCAACCGTAGTCCATCACCTGAAGCAGCACGTTGAGGATGTCCTCGTGCGCTTTCTCAATCTCGTCGAGCAGCAGCACGCAGTGCGGCGAACGCCTTACGGCTTCGGTCATAAGCCCGCCCTCCTCGTACCCGACATAGCCGGGCGGCGAGCCGATCAGCCTGGCTACCGCGTGCTTTTCCTGGTATTCGCTCATGTCGTAGCGAAGCAGCTTGACGCCTAAGATCTTGGCGAGCTGCCTTGCGACTTCCGTCTTGCCGACGCCGGTCGGGCCGACGAAAAGCAGGCACGCGACGGGCCGCTCGGGTTCGTTTAATCCGGACCTAGCCGACTTGATCGCGCTTGCCACGATCCCTACCGCCGCTTCCTGCCCGAAAATTTCGGCGTTAAGCCTTTCTTCCAGGCGGCCGAGTTGTTCCTTTTCGTCGCCGCCGACGCTGTCCTCCGGCACTTTCGCCATCATAGCGACGGTTCGCTCGACGATCTCTTTCGTCACTTCACCCGGGCAAAGTTCCAAACCGTCCGCTTCGGCGTCGCGCCGG
>WREB01000189.1 GCA_009779525.1 Defluviitaleaceae bacterium | reverse complement strand
GTCTCGGCGCGAAACGGCAGGCGCGTCGGGCTTGACGACCCGGAAATCTACGGGGTATAGGGAGGAGCAACGCAGGTGCAGGCAATCGAAGCTATTTATGACGGCGCGGTATTTAAGCCGATTCAACCCATTCCTGTCGAAGGCAGTTATAAAGTCGTCATTACGTTTTTAGAACCCGCGAGTCAGGAATTAATCGAAACGGTAAAAAAAGGCATGCTTCCGCGTTCATCGATCAAAGGATTGTTAAAAGGATTGGTCGAAATCGCGGACGATTTTGACGAGCCTCTCGATGAAATGAAGGAATATATGCTATGAAATATTTGCTCGATACCCATATATTAATATGGTATATCGAAAATTCGCCGAAATTGCATAAAAAACACGAAATCATTATCGACGATGACGAAAACGGCATTTTTGTTTCCGCGGTAACATATTGGGAAATTGCGCTTAAAATAAGTTTAGGAAAATTAAAGATGAGTTTGTCTTTTAAAGATTTTGTAGAAAATATTGAAAAACGAAAATTTACCATTTTACAAATTAAGAATGATTATTTAGAGTGTTTATTAAAAATGCCCTTCATCCACAGAGACCCGTTCGACCGCATGATCGTATCAACGGCGACGGTCGAAAAATTATCGATAATCACAATGGATGAAAACATAATGAAGTACGGCATTCCGTTTATTTGAGGTTGTTTTTTCACGCCGCGCCGCCTTGCGGCGTTTTTTTTCGCAACTGCGAGACGATGATCCCGGCGAAAATTATCGCGCAGCCCGCGTAGGAGCGGCCCCCCATGATTTCGCCGATCAGGACGGCGGCGCCGATCGCCGCGAAAAGCGATTCGGTGGAAAAAATCAACGCCGCCTTGGCGGGCCCGACGTGGCGCTGCCCGACGATTTGAAGCGTGTAGGCGAGCCCTACGGAAAACACGCTGCTGTAGAGTATCGGGACGTAGCCGGAAAAAATCGCGCCAAGCGCCACGTCCTCGAGCGCGAACGCGAACGCGAGGCTAAGGGCGCCGCAGACGACAAACTGCACGATCGAAAACATGACCGGATAAATCCGGCCGGCCCCCGCGTAATTGTCGACAAGCAAAATGTGCGCCGCCCAAAAGAAGGCGCAGGCGACGAGCAAAACGTCCCCGGCGCCCACCGACTTTATCCCGTCGGGCGCGCTAAGCAGATACAGCCCGGCGCAGGCTACGAAGGCTCCCGCCCACGTAAAAACCCCGGTCTTCTTTCCGATAAAAATGCCAAGCACCGGCGTCAGCACTATGTACAAGCCGGTGATGAAGCCCGCTTTTCCCGCCGACATCGTTAGCTGCACTCCAAGCTGCTGCAGCCCGGCCGCGACGAATAAAACGAGCCCTCCGATGAATCCCGCCGAAACCGAGGTGCGGATCTTTTTTAGCTGCTCCGGCCTTTCCTTCCTCCATTCAAGAAAAAAGCAGACAGGCACAAGAACGAGCGCGCCAAGCAAAAAGCGAACCCCGTTGAACGTAAAAGCGCCGACATAATCCATGCCGGCGCGCTGGGCGACGAACGCGACTCCCCAAATGACCGCGGTGGCGAACAAGACGAGCGAATAGCGGAACTCCCTCGAGCCTTCCTTGGAAACTCGCCTCACAGCACGCTGTTTAAAAACTGCCTTGTCCGCGGGTTTCGCGGGTCGGTGAAAATATTTTCGGGCACGTCCTCCTCGGCGACGAGTCCGTCGCACATGAACACGACGCGGTCGGCGACTTCCCTGGCGAACCCCATCTCGTGCGTGACGACAAGCATCGTCATCCCGCGTTCCGCAAGCCCGCGCATGACGTTTAGCACCTCGCCGACAAGCTCCGGGTCGAGCGAGCTCGTCGGTTCGTCGAAGAGCATTATCTTCGGGTTCATCGCGAGCGCCCTCGCGATCGCGACGCGCTGCTGCTGCCCGCCCGATAGCCTCGACGGAAACTGGTCGCATTTGTCCGAGAGCCCGACGTCGGCGAGCAGCCGCCTCGCGCGCTCCTCTATTTCCTTCTTTTCCGCCTTCTGCACGTGCTTGGGGGCAAGCATTACGTTTTCTAACGCCGTCTTGTGCGGGAACAGGTTGAACGACTGGAACACCATCCCCATCTCAAGAAGCATCCGCTTGTAGTCGGCATGGTTCGCCCTCGAAATCGTCGCGTTGTTTTCGCGGTGCAAAAACAAACCGTCTTCGATGAAGATCTTGCCGGAGGTAATCACCTCGAGCTGGTTCAGCGAACGTAAAAAAGTGGACTTGCCCGCGCCCGACGGGCCGATTATGCAGACGACCTCGCTTGCCTCGACGGAGAGGTTTATGTCGCAAAGCACCGTGTTTTGCCCGAAAACCTTGGTTACGCCTTCAGTCCTAATCAGCGACATCTATCGTTTTCCCATCGTCAGTGGTATACCGAGAACCTTTTTTCTAATTTGGCGAAGATGAAGGTGAAAAAGGCGGTGATGATCAGATATATCACCATCGCCGGGATGAACACGAGCACCGAGGCGGTCGAGCTCGATATCGCGCGGGTCGCGTGAGTCAGGTCGGATAACGCGATTATCGAGACGAGCGAAGCGTCCTTAAGCACCATGATGAACTCGTTTGCGATCGCGGGTATCAGCCGGCGTATCGACTGCGGGATGATTATCAGCCGCATCGACTGCGAATACCTGAAGCCAAGCGCGTGCGCCGCCTCGTACTGCCCCTTGTCGATCGACTGTATCGCGGCGCGGATGTACTCCGCGCAATACGCCGTTATGTTCAGGCCGAACGCGATGAACGCCGCCATAAATTTATTGTTGATCGTAAACGCCGGATTTATCATCGGGAGGCCGTAGTAGACGAAGAAAAGCTGCATTAAAAGCGGGGTCCCGCGGAAGAAGAAGATGTACGCGCCGCAGACCCTGCTGAGCGGTTTGAACCTCGATATGCGCCCGAGCGCGACGAAGACGCTCGCCATTATCCCCGCCGAGACCGAAACGGCGGTGAGCGAAATGGTGATGCGCGCGCCGCTAATCAAAAGCGGAAGCCAGAAAAATACGTTCGCAAGCATCGCCGGAAAACCGTCGTTGACCGCCGCGACGAAGCCGGCGATTCCGACGTAGGTGTCCGACGCCGCGGTACGCACGTTCCTGCCCCGCGCTATATTGAAGACGACGAAATCGAGCGTCGTCTCGCTGTACCGGTCGCCCGCCTCCTCGATCAAGACGGGCGAGATGCGCCCGGTCAGCTCCTCGATCGGCGGCTTGAGCAAAACGAGGGCGACGGCGGCGACGACCGCCGCCGCCGCTACGATCAGGGCTTTATGATATTTTTTGCAAAAACTCAGCAACGGGACGCGTCCCCGTAAGGCGCGGGCCGTCCCGTCGCTACTGGAGCCATTCCTGGCGCAGCTTGTCGAGCCTGCCGTTTTCCTCGAGCTGCTTAAGCGCGTCGTTTACCGCGCTTACCAAAAGCGAGTTGCCCTTCTTCATCGCGATTCCGAAAATTTCGGCTTCGGCGCCCGGTTCGTTCTTCTGGTGCCACGATATGGCGAAGACGTCCGGCTCGCGTCCGACATAGCCCTCCGCCACGGTGCTGTCGGTGAGTATGCAGTCGACGCGGCCGAGTCTCAGGTCCTCGAAGGCGTTAAGCACCTTGTCGTACGCCGAGATCGTGCAGGAAATCTGCCCGAGCTCGATCAGCTCGTCGAGCAAGTCGTGGGAGGCGGTGGACGCCTGAAGGCCGACGACCTTGCCGTTAAGCCCGTCCATCGAAGAAACGGGGTCCGAATCTTTTTTGATTGCGATCGCGAAAATCTCTGCTTCGGCGCCCGGTACGTTCTTCTGGTGCCACGATATGGCGAAGACGTCCGGCTCGCGTCCGACATAGCCCTC
>WREB01000188.1 GCA_009779525.1 Defluviitaleaceae bacterium | reverse complement strand
CTATCCTGAAATATTTTACCGGGCGCTCCGCGATTCGGTCCGTCATGAAGTAGACGCTTTCGCGCTCCTCCGTCGGCGTCAAGTCCCCTGAAAAATCTATTTCGAAATCCGCGAGTTTTGGCCAGAAATCCACGAACTCGTAAAGCGTCGGCACGAATCGCACCCCGAAAAAGCTTGAGAGCCATTCGCAAAACAGCGCCGAAAACCCGCTCACATACCCGCTTGGGCCGGCGAACGCCTCGACGCTCTGCGTTACCCCGTAGACGAAATAGTCCCTTTTGCTAAGCGCCGCTTCGATCGCCTCGATTTCGCCAGAGGTGATTCCGGGGACGTCCAGATACGAGGAAAACGCGGCTGCCGGCTGGTCCGAGACGGGCGTCGCGCAGCCGGATATGAAAGGCGGCGCAATTAAAAGCGCCGCGACGAGTCTTGCGGTTTTTTTGAACGCCGTCCTCATTTATGCCCCTGGTTATTCGCCGCCCACGATTCCGCTCTTGCCGAGGCTCTTAAGTATGTTGTGCAGGCTTTGGTCGATTATCGATATGCTTATGTGCGCCTTGTCGTAGCTTACGACTATGTTTTCGATCAAGTCGTTGATCGCCTTGATCGCGTCGAGCGACTGGTTTGTGAACGTTTCGGATTCGGAAACGACGTTTTGCGATTTGCCCGAAAGTTTCTGCACCTCGTCCGCGACGACGACGAACGTCTTCCCGTGCGCGCCGGCGCGCGCCGCCTCGATTTTCGCGTTTAGCGCGACGAGGTTCGTCATCTTGGAAATTTGCAAGATGCTGTCCGAAATGTCCTTGAACTTGTGTATCGATTCGTTCAGCGTCTTCATGAAGCCGTTTATCATACCCGACTTGTTTTTTATGTCGGAAATGTCCTCGACCAGGAGGTCGGCGCTGTTAATGTTCGACATCGCGATGTCGAGCACCCCCATGATTTCGTCGTGGAGCTTCTGTATGCAGTTGGCGGGGATGTTGTCGCCGGAAACGATTTTTTTAGCCATCTCGAGGCACGTTTCGCAGCCGCACGCCCCGCAGTCGAATTTTTTCTGCGCGTCCGTGAACTTGTTTAGCGCCTTGAACCCGCTTTCGGCGGCCTCGTCCGAAACCTTTATGTGCCTGATGTTGACGGGGACGTAGTTTCTGTAGAAATCGTTTAGGTTTAATTTAGAGTCAAGCTCGGCGAGCAGGCGCTCGTAGTTTTCGCGGTCGAATCCCTTGAGCACTTCCTTCCTGGAGCGGTCCATCGCGGCGTTCGCCTCGAACCTGCTGAACGAATGGTTCACGCCCGTCCCGAGGTTGCATCCGTCCTGGCAGTTGAGGACGTCGAATATCACCGGAAGGTTTACGGGGTCTTCGCGGGAAAACGCCTCGAGCTCGTCGTAGACGATCTGCGGGCCCTCGGATTGGTCGATCCTAATTTCCTTCCCGAAATAAAACTCGATGTTTTCCTTTAGACCGCCCGGCATCGAGTAAAGCCTCCCGAAAGCCGATTCGGGATGGTCGAAGGACGCCGGCTGGGCGGGCAGCTCGATTTCGTGCTCCTTAATGTAATCCATCAATTTTTTTAAGGTGACGTTGTAATGCACATAGCCCGTTTCCTCAAATTCGTTGGATTTTGCGATGCACGGGGAAAGCGCCGCGATCTTGTCGCTAATCTTCTCGTACTTGCGCATGTAGATCGCGGTGCAAAGCATCGGGCTTTGCACCGGAGACAGGTATTTTATGAGCTCGTGGTTGTGCCTTAGGATATAGCTGACTATAGCCGGGCACGGCTGCGTCACTATCGAAACGGGCTTCGCCTTCTGGATGTGGCGGATGTGCCCCCATGAGCATATGTCGGCGCCGAGCGAGACGTCGTAAATCTTCTTTACGCCGAGCTTTTTTAGATAAGCGAGGATGCGGCCGCCGTTTATGCCGTTCACCTGGTTGGCCGGCGCCGCGAACACGGATATGCTGTCGCCGTTTCGCAAGTCTTCGATGAAACGCAAGGTGTCGTCCTCGTAGTCGCGGCAGCCGTGATGGCACGCCGGTATGCACGAACCGCAGGAAACGCAGATCTCGCCGTTGATGGCGATTTTGATCTTGCCCTCCTCCATAGTGACTATGTCAGCGCCTTCGATCGGACAGACGCGGACGCAGCGGTTGCAACCGACGCAAAGCGATTTGTCGTTTTTGATGAGATGACGCATTATAGCCCCTCCGCCATAATTTGATCGCGCTATAAAACGCGTTAGAGTGTAGCATAGATAATTTTGTTTGGAAATAATTACAAGCGCCGCGGCTTGCGAAAGCGCGCCCCATTTGATAGATTAGGCGCGCGGCGCGATCGTTTCCGCAATTGCCGGGGGGGCTGAAAATGGAAAAACTGAATATTTTGATAGTCGACGACCAACCGTCGGTCTGCAAGGAAATCTCCTCGTTCCTCAGGAACGAGTACACCGTCCACGCGTTCAAGTCCGGGGAAGAGGCGCTCGAGTACATGTCGGAAAACCATACCGACCTGGTTTTGCTCGATTACGATATGCCCGAGATGACCGGCTACGAAGTGCTGCTCGCGATGCGGCTTAACCCGATGACGAAAAAGACTCCGGTTATTTTTCTAACCGCCGAAACCAACGAGCGCATGCGCTACGAAATGATGGGGCGCGGCGCGAACGATTACCTTTGCAAGCCCGTAAGCGCGACCGAGCTTCACCTGTGCGTAAAGAAACATCTTTTATAAGTTTTTAACCTGCGAAAGCCGCTTAACGCGACATGGCGTTTGATGCAAACGATTAAAAGGTTAGCGGGTCTCGCGCTCACGCTTTTCGCCCTGCTTTCGGCGGCGGCGCAGCCTTCTTTGGCGATTGCCATAGAAACGCCCGCCCGCGTCTGGGACGAGCCGTTCGAGCGCGCCGATCTGCTTTTGTTTTCGACGCACGCGGACGACGAGCACCTTTACTTCGCCGGAATCCTTCCCTACGCGGTCGCGAACGGGATACGCGCGCAGGTGGTCTATATGGTAAACCACGACAACCATCCCGCGCGAAACGCCGAGCGCGAGAACGGGCTTTGGGAAGCCGGCGTGAGAAATTTACCGGTGGTCGGCCCGTTTCCAGACAAATACAGCGAATCCCTTGAGGAAGCGATCGAAGGCTACGCGCGGGCCGGATATTGCGAAGACGATTTCGTCGCGTTCTGCGTCGAAAATATCCGGAGGTTTAAGCCCCTGGTTGTGGTCGGCCACGACGTTAACGGCGAATACGGCCACGGCGGCCATATGCTGAGCGCCGCAAGCCTGATGAAAGCCGTATGGCTTTCAGGCGACGAATCCTACGGGCCCGAGTCGATCGAAGCGTACGGCGCGTGGGACCCTCCCAAGACATACGTCCATTTATGGGAAGAAAACGGAATTTACATCGACATCGATTCGCCGCTCGACTATTTTAACGGGCTTTCGGCGTTCAACGTTTCGCAAAACGCGTTCGCGCACCATAAGACGCAGCACTGGACGGGCTTCTACAGGTGGCTGTACGGAACGGAGGAGCAGCCTATCGCATCCGCTTCGCAGATCAGGCGGTATTCGCCGGCGCGCTACGGGCTTTACCGCTCCACCGTAGGGGACGACCCGGAAGGCGCGGCCGATTTTTATTCCAACGTGACGCTAATAAAGGACGCGGACGGCTGGGACTCCGTACCTGAAGAGCCGGATTGGGAAGAAGAGAAAAACGATTCGAGCGAAGAGCCCGCGGCCGGCGATAACGAAACGTTTAATGAAGTCCCAAGCGAAAGCGCCGAAACCGGCTTAAACAGCGAAAACGGATTTAACGGTGAAAACGGTTTTGAAAACGTCGAAAATTTTACCGAAGACGAAATTATGTATTCGGAAGAAAATG
>WREB01000187.1 GCA_009779525.1 Defluviitaleaceae bacterium | reverse complement strand
TTCGAGTTGTTCGAGCGGACTTCCGACATCGACAGCGCCATAAAAATATTGCTAGATATGATAGGAGACTTGTTCGCCCTCGACCGGATACTCGTGTGTTCCTTCGACGCCGGTTTCGGGGTGAGCCGCGTTTCTTGCCAATGGAATTACGAAGGCCTTAAGCCCGTTCCCTCGATTATCGAAAAGATTTCCCACGACGAATTGTTCGACTTCGAATCGGCGCTTGACGAGAACGGTTCGCTGCGCTACGACGACGAAACCGCGGGCGACTACGGAATAGGCGCCGTCAAGCTGCTTTGCCTGGTGCCCGGCGAAAGCGTCAGCGGATATTGCTGCGCGATGTACGAAAACGGAATGCACGTCGGAAGAGTCCTTTTCATCTCGAGCAGCCGTGAGCGGTCGTGGACTCAGGCGGAAATACGCGACCTGGGCGAAACGGCGAAAATAATCGCGGCGCATATGACAATCGAAAAATCTAATTCCGCATCGCGGGCGAAAAGCGAATTTTTATCCAGGATATCCCACGAGATAAGGACGCCGATGAACGCCATCATCGGAATGACGGACATCGCGATGAACAATGTGAACGATTCCAAGCGCCTCGGCGACAGCCTTGCAAAAATCGATTTTTCGGCGAAACACCTGCTGACGCTAATAAACGACGTGCTCGACATGTCAAGCATCGAAAGCGGCAAGTTCCAGATAAACCGCGAATCGTTTCCGCTCGGCGCGTTTATGGACGGAATCGAAATGCTTATGCGCCAGTCGCTCGAAAGCAGGGGGCTCGAATTCGAGATTATCAGCCGTTGCAAAAGCGAATCAATCTGCGGCGACGAAAACAGGCTCAGGCAAGTCTTGGTTAACCTGCTCGGGAACGCGGGAAAATTTACCGGCTCCGGCGGAAAAGTCACGCTTACGGTCGCCGAAAACGCCGTTTCGTACGGCGCGGACGGCGAAATGATTTTCTACAAATTTTCCGTTAAGGACACCGGAATCGGGATCGCCCCGGAGGACCAGCCGTTCATTTTTAAGGCGTTCGAGCAGGCCAAACTCGGGACGCATGCGCAAAAGCAACAGGGGACGGGACTTGGACTCGCGATCAGCGCAAACATCGTATCGATGATGGGCGGCCAAATAGAGCTTATCAGCTCGCCGGGGGAAGGCTCCGAGTTCTTCTTTTCGATTTGCTCGGAAAACGCGGCTGATACGCAAGGAAGTAAAGAACCGGAAGGGGACGAATCGGATTACAGCGGCTTGTTTAAGGGCAAAAGGGCGCTATTGGTCGACGATATAGAAATTAATATCGAAATCGCAAAATATTTGCTCGAGGAAACCGGCATCGACATCGATATCGCGTGCGACGGGTTGGAAGCGGTGACGGTGTTCGAAGCGTCGGCGCAAAATCATTACGACGTCATACTTATGGACGTGCAGATGCCCGTGATGGACGGGTTGTCCGCGGCGAGAAAGATCAGGGGAAACCTTTCGCGCGAAGACGCGCGGACCGTGCCGATCATCGCGATGACCGCAAACGCGTTCGACGAGGACATGAAAAAATCCGTCGAGTCGGGCATGAACGGCCATATAGCGAAGCCGATCGACGCTAATAAGCTATTCGCGCTGCTTAAGCAGATATTATTATGATTATGCGGGGGATGTAAAATGGGCGCTGCGTCTGACAGGCCGTTTGAAATAGGAATTATCGTCAAGCCCCACGGGATAAGCGGGGAAGTACGGGCGCTGCCCACGACGGACGAGCCCGAGCGGTTTTCGCTCCTTGGCGAAGTGAGCGTCTGCTTCGAAGGCAAACTGAAAAAAATCATGAAAATAGATTCGGTGAAGATTTCGAAGGGCATGGTCATATTACAATTTGCCGGGATCGGCTGCCGCGAGGACGCCGCGGCCTTGATCGGCGGAGTCATGAAAATCCCGCCCGAGAAAGCGCTGCCGCTTGGCGAAAACGAATACTACATACGCGACCTGATCGACATGGAAGCGTTGAACGAACAGGGCGTAACGCTTGGCGTCGTCGCGGACGTGCTTAAAACTGGCGCGAACGACGTTTATCTAATAAAAACACCGGACGGCGGCGAACTTCTTTTGCCCGCGATAAAGGAATGCATATTAAACGTATCGACCGGCGAAAACAAAATGACGGTGCGGTTGATGGAAGGCCTTTCATAATGGTCTTTCACGTGCTGACGCTTTTCCCCCAAATGATTATCGACGCGGCGAGCCACAGCATACTCGGAAGGGCGGTAAAATCGGGAATCATTAGAATCAATTGCGTAGACATCAGGCAATTCGCCGTAAACAGGCACGGACAGGTGGACGACGCGCCGTACGGAGGCGGGTCGGGCATGGTGATGATGGCTCAGCCGGTATACGACGCGTATAAAAGTCTCGGGACCGATTCGCGCGCGATTTACCTCTCGCCGAAGGGAAGGGTTTTCAACCAGGCGGTCGCCGAAGAATTGGCTATGAGGGATGAAGTCGTCCTGCTTTGCGGCCATTACGAAGGGCTTGACTTGCGCGTGGTCGAGGAGCTTAGGGCCGACGAATTGTCGGTGGGCGATTACGTGCTTACCGGCGGCGAAATAGCGGCGCTAGCCGTGATAGACGCGACTTCAAGGCTTCTGCCCGGGGTTCTTGGCAAGGACGAATCGTCCAGGGACGAAAGTTTTTCTAAAAACGGGAGGCTCGAGCACCCCCATTACACGAGGCCCCCGGTTTTTATGGGACGGCCCGTGCCCGAAGTGCTGCTGTCCGGTAACCACAAAAAAATCGAGGAGTGGCGATTCATGAAATCGGTCGAAATCACCCGGAGCAAACGGCCGGAGCTATTGGAGGGTACAAACTAATGGAAAAACCGGCGGTTTTGTCGAACTGCGAACCGAAAGACGTTTTTCATTATTTCGAGCAGATAAGCCGAATCCCGCGAGGATCGGGAAACGAAAAAGCGGTCAGCGACTATATCTACGGCCTGGCTATAAAAAATAATCTGCGCGCCGTGCAGGACGGCTTAAACAATCTCGTCATATATAAGGAAGGGTCCCTTGGGTACGAAGACCGCCCGCCAATAATATTGCAAGGACATCTGGATATGGTCTGCGAAAAGAATAAAAACACCCCGCACGATTTTTTAACCGAACCGATAAAACTTTTTACAAACGGCGACTTTATTGGCGCCGAAGGGACGACGCTCGGCGCCGACAACGGAATTGCCGTCGCCTATTGCCTGGCGCTCATGGGCGATTTGACCGCGTGTCATCCGCCGCTTGAGATCCTGCTTACGACGGACGAAGAAGCGGGGATGTCCGGGGCGGAAAGCCTGGACGCTTCGCTTCTTTCGGGAAGGCGGATGATTAACCTCGACACGACGCACGACGACACTTTCTTCGCGGGATGCACGGGCGGCGTAAAATCCGTGCTGACGCTTTTGGCCGAACGCGACGGCGAATTCAACTTTTCCAAATATTTATGGATCGGCGTAAGGGGGTTGCGAGGAGGCCATTCCGGAGAGGAAATCGACAAGGAAAGGGGCAACAGCCTCAAACTTCTCGCGAGAGCTATGCGCGCCGCGGGAGTCGGATTTGAATCTCGCGTCGTCAGGGCTTCGGGCGGGATGAAAGTCAACGCGATACCGCGCGAAGCGGAGGCGCTGATCGCGATCGGATCGGCCGAGAACGAAATGATATTGAAAAAAATCGAGACGTTCAGGCAAACCGCGATAAACGAATATAAAATTTCCGACCCTGGCCTCGAAATCGAATATAGAACGGTGGACGCCGATTCGTTAGCATGCCGCGATTATAACGAAAACGGCATGCTCCCGCTGACTTGGGAATGCGGCAAACGGTTGCTTTCGGCGCTTACGCTCCTCCCCAACGGAAT
>WREB01000186.1 GCA_009779525.1 Defluviitaleaceae bacterium | reverse complement strand
AGCTCCTGGTTTAACTCAAGCTCGTGCCTCTGAAGCAGTTCAAGCATGTCCGCCGGATTTCTGTTGCCCTTAAATTCGTTGATTTTTTTTGCCGGGAGTTTCAAGCTGTGCATGACGTTGATGCAATTGGCCGTGATGGCTTGCGGCGCCGAATAGTAGCGGTAGCCGTTCTCGCCGCGCTTTATCGGGCGAAACAGGTTTATTTCGTCGTAATGGCGCAGCTTCGATTGTTTAATCCCGGTCACTTTCGAAAACTCCCGGATCGAAAGCAGGTCCTTCTCGTCCATCGCAACCCCTTTGGCACAATCGAGGTATTCCCATTATCATTTAACGGCGGAGGCATTTCAAGGACGCGCCGCCAAAAGTTTAAGGCGCCTTAAAGTTTTTTTGTCGAAGCAGGCGCGTTTTACCGGCTAAGTAAACTCACGGCGCCGTCGCGCCGGAGCCGGACGCATAAAAAAAGCCCGCGGCGGCGGGTTTTTTTATGTTTAGAAAAAAATAAAAAATTATTTTTTTAACCGGTTATCAAAGTGTTGACTTTAAACCGCTTGAATCGAATATGATTTTTTCACCAATTAAAGATACATAAGGGGGACTTGAAAATGGATAACATTTTCATGAGGAGCAAGCGGCATGAAGATTTTAATTGGGACAACCTCGGGAACATCAAGGAGGGGCGCGGCGATCTTGGTGAGGAAATGCCCGTGGTCGTGTACCGGCTCATGCAGTACACGATGCTCGAAGTATTGAGCAAGGCCCACGGAATCGAAGCCGCGAACGATTATTTCCGGAGGGCGGGTTTTTTGGCGGGCAAGCAGTTCGCGGAGCACAAGCTTGAACTCGGCGCGGACTTCAACTGCTTCGTCGCGGATTTGCAAAAGGCGCTTGAGGAAATGAAGATCGGAATCTTGCGCATGGAAGCGTTCGACGCGGCTACCGGCGACATCGTATTAACCGTAGGCCAGGACCTAGACTGCAGCGGAATCCCGATAACCAACGAAAACGTCTGCACGTACGACGAGGGTTTCATATCGGGGATCCTCGAGTCCTACACCGGCCGGAAGTACGAAGTGCGCGAGGTGGACTGCTGGGCGAACGGCGACCGGGTCTGCCGGTTTAACGGCAAATCCGCGGGTAACTAAGATGGAAGCGGCCGTGCAGTACCGCGGCGAATATGTCAGGTACGACGCAAAACATATCGCCGACACTTTTTACAATTACTTAAGCGATGTCATATACGAACCCGACAACGCCTACCTCGACTTGGACGGCATCCCGGAGGACTTCCGAGACTTCGGTCGGGGCCTGCGCTTCTTCGCGGAATGCGTGATGGAGGCGAAGGTACTCGCCAATTCGCTCTCAAAAGGGGACTTGACGGGCAGGCTCCCCTCGTCGGGAAACGAAATCGCCTCGCCGCTTAAGTCGCTTCACGCGTCCCTAAGGCACCTCACCTGGCAGACGCAGCAGGTCGCCATGGGCGATTACCAGCAGCGGGTCAATTTTTTAGGGGATTTTTCCGCGGCGTTCAACTCGATGGCGACGCAGCTCGAGGAGCGGCGCAAACGGGACGTGCGCGAAAAATCGGATCTGCAGCAATACATAAACCTGATCCTTTCAAACACGCCGAGCAACCTCCTGGTTTTCGACTGCGGCCAGAAGGTGGTTTTGGCAAGCGAATCGTACATGCGCATCGGCAACGTCAGATCCGCGGAGGAGCTAAGGGGCAGGACGCCGGCCGAATTGTTCGACTCAACCGAAGCGAGCCTCTTCATTCAGACGCTTGACGAGATGCTTCGCGGCGCGATCGAGGAGCGCGCGGCCTCAAAAACGGAGCAGAGCCTTGACATTGGGCGGAGGGGGGAGCTTCGCGAATACATCGTGCACGCGACTCCGATAATTTGTGAAAACGGCGGAATGATGGGCGCGATGGTCGTTTTCAACGATACGACCGAGATTACGCGCGCGAAACGCGAAGCCGAACGCGACCGCGAGCAGGCCGAGCACTCGACGCGCGCGAAATCGGATTTTCTCGCGCGGATGACGCACGAAATGCGGACGCCGATGAATGCGATAATAGGCATGACGTCGATCGGCGAGGCCGCGGCGGACATAGAAAAGAAGGATTATTCGTTCGAAAAGATCAAGGGCGCGTCGAAGCATCTGCTCGGCGTTATCAACGACATCTTGGACATGTCGAAAATAGAAGCCGACAAGCTCGAGCTTTCGCCCGCCGAATTCAACTTCGAGGCTATGCTCAGCCATGTCGGAAGCATAATAAACATGCGCGTGACCGAAAAAAACCAGCGCTTCATATCATTGATCGACGAAACCATCCCGAAGCAAATCGTTTCGGACGAGCAGCATCTCGCGCAGGTTATTACCAACCTGCTATCAAACGCCGTAAAGTTCACCCCGGAAAACGGGACGGTGACGCTTTCGGCGAAAAAAATCTCCGAATCCGCGAACGCGTGCGCGATACGCTTCATGGTCAAAGACACCGGGATCGGGATTTCGGAAGAACAGCAGCGCCACCTTTTCACCCCGTTCGAGCAGGCGGACGGCAGCATATCGCGGAAGTTCGGGGGGACCGGGTTAGGGCTCGTCATATCCAAGCGGATCGTCGAGCTGATGGGCGGCGAAATTTGGATCGAATCCGAACTTGGGCGCGGCGCCGCGTTCATATTCGACATCACTGCGGGCATCGGGACGGGCGCGTCGGTGGACGCCGCGCCCGAGGGCATATGCGACGAGGATATCGGGCTTTTCAACGGAAAACGCGTCATGATCGCGGAGGACGTCGAAATAAACCGCGAAATAATTTCTACGCTGCTCGAGGATACCGGCGTCGAAATCGAGTTTGCTTTCGACGGAGCCGACGCGGTAAAGAAGTTTTCGGCGCGCCCGGAATATTACGGGGCGATCCTCATGGATTTGCAAATGCCGGAAATGGACGGCTATGAGGCTACGAAGCGGATCAGGGCGTCAAAGTTCCCGACCGCGGGAAGCGTCCCGATAATAGCCATGACCGCGAACGTCTTCAAGGAAGACGTCGAGCGCTGCATCACGGTCGGGATGAACGGACACCTTGGCAAACCGGTCGATGTCTGCGAAGTGATCGAGAAGTTAAAGGGGTGCCTGTTATGATGAAAAAAAGGCTTTTCATGATGAAGCCGCGCGCCTTGTTCCTGCGCTACGTCGCGCACCTGTTTGCGACGGGCAGGCTGCTTCGCGTCGCCGCGCACCAAATGGGCGGCTTCGAGTTTGGCGATTATTAATAAATTCAAGAGGGGGTGCTTGAATGAGTAAAAAATTTTTAACCGTCGCGGCGGCCGCCATCGTTTTCGCCGCCGCCGCGGCTATCCCCGCGGGGGCTAAAGGCGGCGAAGTCGCGGTCTCGGTCCCGGTTTTTGATGTCAAGCTCAACGGGATCGAATACGGCGGCGGCCGCGAGCTTTACCCGCTGCTCGTGTACAGAGACATCACGTATTTCCCGATGACCTACCACCTGTCAAACCTGCTTAACCTTAACACAAGCTGGACCGAGGAGGACGGGCTTAATGTAGCGGCGGGAAACCCCGGCGTACCTAAAGTATTCGCCCCCGGCGAAATCAATGAAAACGGCGACGCGGGCAGGCTGACCGCAAAAATCGCGGGGTCGAGGATAACGGTAAACGGAAAGACGATCGACAACTCCGCCGAACCGTTTCCTATACTGTTTTTCCGCGACATAACCTATTTTCCGCTGACCTGGAGGTTCGCGTTCGATGAATTCGGATGGAGCTACCTGTTCGACGAAGAAACGGGCCTGACTATATGGGCGGACAATTATTTTTACACCGCCAACGGCGACTCAAGCGCACATATCGACGAGGACGGGGCGATTTACACGAGCGT
>WREB01000185.1 GCA_009779525.1 Defluviitaleaceae bacterium | reverse complement strand
TACCGCGGCGACGCAGGAAGTCGCGTGGCCGCGCCCGCGGAAATACGGAGGCGTGTAAACGAAGCCGACGCCGCAGACGGTCGCCATCTCGCGGTGCGCCTTCGCCATCGAAACCGACGTCCCGCCCACGTCAAGTATGTAAAGATACCCCGAATCTATGTGGTACCTGTAGGGCGCCGCGTCGGCGCCCGGAGACAGAACCGAGCCGAAGCAGTCCGCCGAAAAGCCCTCCGACCAGTACGGTAGGAACGACATGTCGCGGGGCTCCGCTTTCCTTAGCGTGCCGACAATATTTATTTCCGGGTTAACGCGCGTGAGTTCGTAAATGCGCATCCTTTTATTGACCGAATATGCTAATCCGGCCGCCTCGGCGTAGCGCGCGGCGAATTTCTCCGACAAAACAGAGTCCGCAAGCGCGCCGGTTATTTCAAAATCCGTCTTAACCAGGCCGCCGGCAAGCAACTCGACAGCTTTGTCCTCGATCGCGTTGCCCGCCGCGTACAGCGCGACGTTGTGCGGCGGGGTCATTATCGCGGTCAACGCCACCCTGCCCTTATTTTTTACCGCCGCCATAAGCCAGCCCGAAGGGTCGCGCCAGCCCGTTTTGTCGCGCCCCTCGTTGCCTACGATTATGTTTCCGAGCGGCACGAGGTTTTGCGCCTCGTGTTCCATGTAAACCATATAGGTGTCGGCATAGTATTCCCTGATATCGCCGTACAATACAAATTCCATATCAAAAGCCCCCAAAAAATTTTCCCATTCTATCCGAAACTCCGCGTTAACGTCAACGGGATGACACTCTTCCTATTTTATCTTTTGATAATGTCCCGTCCCAGCTTCTTAAGCTGGCTGCGCGGGTTCGGTATAATTTTCGGTAAGGAGCAATTTCATCAACTTAAAACTTCCGCCTCGCCCGCCGCTTTTCGTTTGCGTGGGAGTTTCCCGGCGTTTTATGCTACAATTAATGAACCTCTAATATAAGGGCGGTTTCGGATGGATAAGGCGGCCGGGCACGCGAGGCTCACCATGGTAAACGGAAGGCCGGCGGTGGCGCAGGACGGGGTTTTGGCGCCGTACGCGACGTACAGCGACATGGCGGTCTCGGACCCCGAAAAGTGCAGGGAGCGCTACGCCGAGTTTATCGAAAGCGGAGTGCATTCCTACATAATACAGCCCTGGTACAAGGTGGGCGGCAAGTACCACCAAAGCGCGTTCTGGACTGACGACGGGGTCTACCCCGAAATCGACCCGGACGCGTTTTTTTGCGTGGACCAGCAGGCGAAGCACATCCTGTCGCTTGACGGCGAGGCGAAGCTATACTTTAGGTTCTGCGACTTCGTGCCGTGGTCGTGGTTCGATAAAAACCCGGAGCACACGCAGCGCGACGCGGAGCGCAATACGACCTTCAGGCAGCCGTCGCTCGCATCAAACAAGGGGCTAGGTGACGTATGCCATTTTATCGAGCGTCTGATCGGGTACTGCCTGTCCCGGCCGTGGTCCGACAAGGTCTGCGGGTTCTTCTACATCCCAAGCGGCGAGGGCGTACCGGTCGTAAACATCGGGGGCACGCTCTCCGACCACAGCGAGGTCAACCAACAGGCGTTCCGCGAATTTTTAAAAATTAAATATATAACCATCGAAAAGTTAAGCGAAGCCTGGGGAACCGAAGAGTTTTGCTTCGATTCGGTCGGCGTCCCGCTAAACTCCGAATGGCGCGCCGCAAAGGAGTCGGCGTTCACGGTGGTCGAGGGCGACCAGCTAAGGAAGGTGCGCGACTACCTCGTCTTCATGCGCGGCTTGTTCGTCAGGTGGTACGGGACCATAATAAGGCGGGTGCACGAGTTAAAGAAGGCGCGCCCGTTCATTTTCGGGATCGACATGTGCAAGCAGCCGATGCTGGGTTGGCAGCACAACTTAAGCTTCTTCGCGCGCGGGCCCGCGGAGGACTACCCCAACATCCTTTCGGCGGGGGGCGGCTTCGACGTTTCCTGCCTGCTCGATGAGCCGGGGCTGGACGCGCTGCTCACCCCCGCGGACTACACCTGCCGCGCGGTCGGCTGCGGCTGGGAGCCGGAGGGCCTTTCCGACTCGATGCTAATCAGGGGCAAGACGATCTTCACCGAAAACGACTGCCGCACGTTCACCGACGAGGCGCAGAGCCATACGCTGGGCACCATGAACGACACGCGCGAAATGCGCGCCTTCATGTACCGAAACGCCGCCAACGCGCTGACTAGGGGCTACAACAACTACTTCGCGACGCTTACGACCGGCTTCTTCAACCACCCGCTTGCGCAGGAGCACGCGGTCAGGCCCGTCAGGGCGCTTTACGACGCCGCGTTTAGCATACCGCATAAGGAAACCGAGCACGCGATCGCGATGATCATAGACGACACTACCCCGCTATATGACGACTCGTCGTCGAGCTTCCAAAACATCGCGGTGCTTTGGCAGAGGGTGCTCGGGCTTTCGCACTGCGGGATCCCGTTTAGGGTCTATCTGCTCGACGATTTGGCGAGAGAAGAAATGCCGGATTATAAATGCTATCTTTTCCCGAACCTGTACATGATGGACGAAACGCGCCTCGCGCTGCTTAGGAAAAAAGTCTTTAGGGACGGGCGGCTTTCGATATTCGGGCCGCTGACGGGCGCGACGGACGGAACGTCGCTTACGCCGGAATGGGCCGGCCGGCTTACCGGCGTCGAAATGGAGCTTCGCAGGGGAAGCGTGTCGAGGCGGGTCCTCGTATCCGGGACGCACGAAGTCACGCGCAGCCTTCCGGCCTCGACGATATACGGCGACAGCCTGCGCGTGGGCCCAATAATAATCCCCGCGAAGGGCGCGTGCGAGAAGGCGGGCGCCGTCGCGCTGGGCCAGGCGGTCCTGCACTTCGAGCTCAACAGGCCGGGGCTTTTCATAAAGGATTTCGGGACGCACAAGACCGCGTGGAGCGCCGCCGCCCCGCTGCCGCAAAACCTGCTGCGCGAGCTCGCGCGCTGGGGCGGCTGCAACGTATGGTGCGAGGACGACGACGTCGTTTCGGCGGATAAAAGCATGGTCTCGCTCCATTCGATCAAAAGCGGGCCGCGGAGGCTGACGCTGCCGGAACCGGTTTCCGCGTACGATTTCATCAAGGGCTCGCTTGTCGGGGATAATATTAAGGAAATAAATATCGAAGTCGACGCGCCCGAAACGTTCGTGTTCTTGCTTGGGGACGCCGTTCCGAGGAAATAAAAAGCTGACCGATTGCGGCCTTGCCGGATAGGGGCGATATTATGGTCGTCGAACTGACGCTGTTTTTTATCTCGATGCTAATCGCCGGCGCGATCGGCTACCTGATAATGCTTTTAAAGTCGGGCGAGGCGCCCGACCGCAGGATGAAGGGCTTTTTCGCGCTTTGCGTGGTCGTCCTCGCCTGGGTCGTCATAAACGCGGTGACGATGGTGGTGCGGCAGGATTATTTCGAGGCCGTCTACACCGTCAAGATGGTTTTCGTCTGCGTAATTCCGTGCCTGACTTCGTGGTTCGCGCTAAATTTTTGCGAATTTAAGCCGGCTTCGTCGAAGGCGCTTCACGCAGTTTTTATCGTGATACCGGCGCTTGATATCGCGGCGCTTCTGACCAACCCGCTTCATAGGCTCTACTTCGTTTCGTTCGGCTACCTCAGCACCGAGAACGGGCCGCTGTTCTGGCTCCACCTTCTAGTTTCGGTCGGGGTCATATTTTTCGCCTACTCGATTTTGCTCCGCTACATAATTAAAAACTTCCGCCACTATCCCTTGCTTGTCCTGACGGGCATCGGCTCGATCGTTCCGCTTTTTTTAAACATCGCGTACACGTTCGAATTCATGGGCTTCCGCTACGACACCACGTCGATCGGGTTCTTCTTCACGCTGATCGCCTTCGCATACTTCG
>WREB01000184.1 GCA_009779525.1 Defluviitaleaceae bacterium | reverse complement strand
GGTCGAGCCGTCGAGCGAGATGTAATCGCCCTCGCGGATCTTTTCGCCGCCTAGCGTAAAGTATTTTTCGCTCGGGTAAAGCTTGATGTCCTCGCAGCCCGAGACGCAGCAGCGCCCCATTCCGCGGGCGACGACGGCGGCGTGGCTTGTCATTCCGCCGCGGACCGTCAGGATGCCCTGCGAAACCGCCATTCCGATGATGTCGTCGGGCGAAGTCTCGAGCCTGACGAGTATGACGCGCTCGCCCGCCGCGGCGTGCTCCTCCGCGTCGTGCGCGTTGAAGTAGACGCGCCCCGCTCCGGCGCCGGGCGACGCAGGAAGGGCGTTCCCGATCGGCTTGGTCGCCTTTATCTCCGCCGCGTCGAACGTCGGGTGAAGCAGATGGTCGAGCTGCTTCGGGTCGACTTTCGTCAGCGCTTCCTTTTCGTTGATGAGCCCTTCCGCGACCATGTCTACGGCTATCTTTAAAGCCGCCTGCGCGGTCCGCTTGCCGTTCCTCGTCTGAAGGAAGAACAGCTTGCCTTTTTCTATCGTGATCTCCATGTCCTGAACGTCTTTGTAATGGCGCTCGAGCGCGTTCGAGTATTCGACGAACTCGTCGTAGACGGCCGGCATTTCGTCCTTTAGCTTGATGAACTTAAGCGGCGTCCTTATTCCCGCGACCACGTCCTCGCCCTGCGCGTTCATCAGGTACTCGCCGTAGATCGCGTTTTCGCCCGTGGCGGGGTTTCGCGAAAAGACGACGCCGGAGCCGGAATCGTTCCCCATGTTTCCGAAGACCATCTGCTGCACGTTGACCGCGGTCCCCCATTCGTAGGGGATGTCGTTCATCCTGCGGTAGACGAACGCGCGCGGGTTGTCCCACGACTCAAACACGGCGCATATCGCGCCGTAGAGCTGCGCCTTCGCCTCGGACGGGAAGTCCTTGCCCTGGTCGTCGCGGTATATTTTTTTGAAAATGCCGACGATCTCTTTTAAGTCGTCGACGGTGAGTTCAAGGTCGTCCTTGTAACCCTTGGACTCCTTGTACTCGTCCATCCTGCGCTCGAACTTGTGCTTGTCTACGCCGATCACGACGTCCGCGAACATCATTATGAAGCGCCTGTACGAATCGTACGCGAAGCGCGCGTTGCCGGTCGCTTGGGCCAGCGCCTCGACCGCGACGTCGTTTATCCCGAGGTTTAAAACGGTGTCCATCATGCCCGGCATCGAGGCGCGCGCGCCGGACCTGACCGAAACCAAAAGCGGGTTTTGGTCGTCGCCGAATTTCTTACCGCTTATTTCCTCGAGCTGCGTCATGCAGTCGTCGACCTGCTTTTTAATTTCGTCGGAAAGCGCCTTGCCCGACGAGTTGTAAAGCGTGCAGGCCTCCGTCGAAACGATGAAGCCCTGCGGTATCGGCAGGCCGAGCTTGGTCATTTCCGCAAGGTTCGAGCCCTTCCCGCCGAGCAGGTTCTTCATCTTCGCGTCGCCCTCGGAGAACATGTACACGTATTTGGTTCCCATGAAACCCTCCTTCTCTGGCTATAAGCCACGCCCTTTCGCGAAGCTACTTAAGCGTCACCTTAGCGCCCACCTCGGCGAACTTCGCGACGATGGCGTCGGCGTCCGCCTTGGAAATCGCTTCCTTGAGAACCTTAGGCGCACCGTCGACAAGGTCCTTCGCTTCTTTTAAGCCGAGGCCCGTGAGTTCGCGGACGACTTTGATTACCTTTATCTTTTCGGCCCCGACTTCTGTGAGCTCGGCGTCGAATTCGGTCTTCTCCTCGACCACTTCGGCCGCCGCCGCGGGGCCCGCCATAACCATTCCCGCCGCCGCGGATACGCCGAATTCGGTTTCGGCAGCCTTGACCAGTTCGTTTAATTCAAGCACGGTCAATTCTTTGATTGCCGCTATGATTTCTTCGATTGACATTTTAGCCATTTGTTTTCATCCCTTCGTATGTTTGAATTAGCTTGCGGCTTCCGCCTGCTTTTCGGCGACCGCGTTTACGACCCTCGCGAACGAGGCCATCGGCGATTTGAACGAGCCGAGCAGCCGCGACAAAAGCACCTCGCGCGGAGGTATCTCGGCGATCGCCTTCATTCCGTCGGCGTTATACACGGTGCCGTCGATAACGCCCGCCTTGAACTCGAGCTTCGGCATCGCCTTAAACTGCTTGTTGATCAGCGACGCCGCCAGCGTCGCGTCGTCGTAGGAAAAGGCGACGGTCGTCGGGCCCGCGAGATAATCCTTCAGGCCTTCCGTCCAAGTGCCCTCGACGGCGAAGTTTAGGAGCGTGTTTTTATAAACTTTGTACTCGACTCCCGCCTCGCGGAGCGTCTTCCGCAGGGTCGTGTCCTGCTCGACGGTGAGCCCGCGCGCGTCGACTAAGACCATCGACTTGGCGCGGCCTATCTTTTCCTTTATTTCGACCACGATTTCCTGCTTCTTTTCGATGTTTGGCATTGCTACACCCCCTTCCCTTTTTCCGGGAATAAAAAAACCCGGGTCGCAAAACGCCATGCCCGGGCTTGTATTCGTTATACGATACGGACCGCAAGCCTCGGCAGGACTTACGCCATTTAACCGGCGCCTGCTGTCTATGGCGAACGGGATTATAACTTAATGATCATGGGTTGTCAAACGTTTCGGCGGTTCGTAAACCGCTTTTTTATTATTCTCGCATTGTAAAATCAAATGCACCCCAAAGCCAAACGAAATAACTGTCGATACTCTATACGATTTTGGCAGGCCGTAACGAAGCGAAGCGAAGTGGAGGACTGCCAAAATCGTGGCGTTGCCGTTTGCGCGGTCAAGCAGATAGAATCATGTTCATCTGCTCGTGCCACAAATCCAACGGTGTCTTATACCCGAACCTCTTGCGCGGCAGTGTATTGATGTAGTGATTAATTCGTCGGATATCATTTTCATCAAGTTTTTCAAAACTGCTCCCCTTCGGAATAAACCGCCTGACTATCCCGTTCCAATTTTCGTTGGTGCCGCGTTCAAAACTGCTATACGGATGGGCGTAGTAGACTTCGGTCCTGCCGTTGCGTTCCATCGCCGCGCTTTCGGAAAACTCTGCGCCGTTATCGAAGGTGATCGTCTTGAATATGTTCGGAAAATCACTGCCGTATTGTCGCTCAAGCGTATCGATGATCTCTACGATACGCCGGCCGTCGCGGCTGCCCGCGTCGAACAGGAACCCAATACCAATCTTTCGTTCCACCAAAGTTATCAAATGACCTTTGCGCCTCTTACCGACAATACCGTCGCCTTCCCAATGCCCGAACTCTTCTCGCGCTTCAACGGCGGCGGGGCGTTCGTCGATGCATTTGCCTAATACCTTTTTACGTTGCTTACGGGCGCTCCTCGGCTTGCGGAGAACTTTCAGCAGTAAATCTATGTTCTTAACTTTCACCAACCCGTCTTCGACCCAATTGTAAAACGTTTTGGTGCAGAACGTCGACCCGGTGTACAGGCCGATTGCTTTCGCGTATCCTATCGCTGCGTCAGGTGACCATTTTTCCGGGCCTAATACCTTCGTTTCAACAAACGAAACCATCTCGCGGCATGTTGCCGTTTTGTTCTTGCTGCCGCTGTTGCTCCTGCGCTGCTCGTATACGCGCTGACCGGCATCCGCGAAGTATACCGTTGTGGTTATATACTCTTTAGCAGGATCTTTACTTTCGTACGGATTCCGTTTTCGTTGATCCACGCTCCCGCGTTTGATTTCGCGTTTGATCGTGCTTTTGTCCCTGTACAGCGCGCTGGCAATTTTTTCTTTATTTGCCCCCGCCCTCAACATCCGTTCGATGGTTTTGCGTTCCTCGATATTTAGGTGTTCTCGTTTCCTTTGCGGTGTGGTATGGTTCTCTCGGCCCATCGGGTGCCTCCCTGTATGTGTTAGTGTGAGAACCAACAGTTTACAGGATGGC
>WREB01000183.1 GCA_009779525.1 Defluviitaleaceae bacterium | reverse complement strand
TAACGAGCTGCTCGACGCCGCAAGCAACACGGGCGGGGCCGTGCGCAAAAAAGAAGAGACGCATAAGATGGCGGACGCCAACAAGGCTTTCAGCCATTACAAATGGTAAGTTAGGAGAAATAAATTGTCAGAAAGAACGATCCCGCTGGAACTCACCCGCAACATAGGGATAATGGCGCACATCGACGCGGGCAAGACGACCCTCACCGAACGCATCCTCTATTACACCGGCCGCATCTACAAGCTTGGCGACACGCACGACGGCACGGCGACGACCGATTGGATGGACCTTGAGCGCGAGAGGGGAATCACGATAACGTCCGCGGCGACGACTACGCAGTGGGACAACCATAGGATCAACATCATAGACACGCCGGGCCACGTCGATTTCACGGTGGAGGTCGAGCGTTCGCTTAGGGTGCTTGACGGCGCCGTCGGCGTCTTTTGCGCGAAGGGCGGCGTCGAACCGCAGTCCGAGACCGTTTGGAGGCAGGCGGACCGCTACCATGTGCCGAGGCTCGCGTTCGTGAATAAAATGGACATCGTCGGCGCGGATTTTTTGCGCGTCGTCGATATGATACGCGAGCGCCTCGGCGCCAACGCCGTGCCGGTGCAGCTTCCGATCGGCGCGGAGGACCGTTTCGCCGGGGTCGTCGATTTGATTGAGATGAAGTCGTACCAGTATAACGACGAACTCGGGCTCGACTTTACCGTCGGCGAAATCCCCGCCGACATGCGCGAACTCGCCGAAAAGCACAGGATAGGGCTGCTCGAGTCGGTCGCGGAAACCGATGAGGCGCTGATGGAAAAATACCTTTCGGGGGCCGAGCTGTCTAATTGCGAAATTAAAAAGGCGCTGAGAAGCGCCTGCCTTTCGGTCGGGATAACGCCCGTGTTTTGCGGTTCGGCGTATAAGAACAAGGGCGTGCAAAAACTGCTCGACGGCGTGGTGGATTATCTTCCCGCGCCGACCGACATCCCTTCGATCATCGGGACGCTTCCCGGTTTCGATACGGAAATCGAGCGGCACGCCTCGGACGACGAGCCGTTTTCCGCATTGGTGTTTAAGATAATGAACGACGAGCACGTCGGAAAACTCGCGTTCATCCGCGTCTATTCCGGCACGCTCCAATCGGGCTCGTACGTTTTTAATTCCGTAAAAAATAAGAAGGAGCGCCTGAGCAGGATACTGCTCATGCACGCGAACCACCGCGAGGACGTGAACTCGCTGCACGCGGGCGACATCGCCGCGGCCGTCGGGCTCAAGTTCGCGACGACCGGCGACACGCTCTGCCACGAGGACGGCGCGGTCGTGCTCGAGTCGATGAACTTCCCTGACCCGGTCATATCTGTCGCGATCGAGCCGAAAACAAAAGCCGGCCGCGACAAGATGGGAATCGCCCTTGGCAAGCTCGCCGAGGAAGACCCGACCTTCAAGACGTTCACCAACGAGGAGACCGGCCAGACAATAATATCCGGGATGGGCGAACTCCATCTCGAGATCATCGTCGACAGGCTGCTCCGCGAATTTAAAGTGGAGGCGAACGTCGGCAAGCCGCAGGTTTCGTACCGCGAAACTTTCGGAAAGGCCGCGGACGTCGAGGGCAGGTACGTCAAGCAGACCGGGGGCAGGGGGCAGTACGGCCATTGCAAGCTGATCTTCGAGCCGATGGACGCGAACGACAAGGAAAAGGTTTTTGAATTCGTCAACAAGATAGTCGGCGGCTCGATTCCGAACGAATACATCCCCGCCATCGAGAACGGGATCCGCGAAGCGATGCAAAGCGGCGTCATCGGCGGCTACCAGGTGCTGGGGGTGCGCGCGACGCTCTACGACGGCAGCTACCACGAAGTCGACTCATCCGAGATGGCGTACAGGATCGCCGGCTCGATGGCGTTCAAGGAAGCGATGCGCAAGGGCGGCCCGGTGCTGCTGGAGCCGATCATGAAAGTAGACGTGACCGTGCCCGAAGAATACATGGGCGACGTGATGGGGGACTTGAGCGGGAGGCGCGGCAAGATCGATGGAATGGAAGCGGTCGGGACCGCGCAGGTGATCCACGGCTTCGTCCCGCTGCTTGAAATGTTCGGCTACGCCACCGACCTCCGGTCGAAGACGCAGGGCCGCGGCGTGTTCGCGATGGAGTTCCACCACTACGAGGCGGCGCCGAAAAGCGTCGCGGACAAGGCGACCGGCTCGGTTTCGTACGACGATTAGCCGCCTTAGTTGCATAAAACTTTTTTTATGCTATACTTTGCGTCATTGCGCGAAGCATCAGCGTTAACCGGAATAAGGAGGAGATTCCATTGGGAAAGGCAAAGTTTGAAAGGAACAAACCGCACGTCAACATAGGGACGATCGGCCATATCGACCACGGCAAAACCACCCTGACCGCGGCGATAACGAAGACGCTTAACGAGCGCTATAAACTGGGCGAATTCATCCCGTTCGATAAAATCGACAAGGCTCCGGAAGAAAAGGCGCGCGGGATCACCATCTCCACCACCCACGTCGAATACGAAACGCCCAACCGCCACTACGCGCACGTCGACTGCCCCGGCCACGCCGACTACGTTAAAAACATGATAACCGGCGCGGCGCAGATGGACGGCGCGATTTTGGTCGTCGCGGCCACCGACGGCGTCATGGCCCAAACGCGCGAGCACATCCTGCTCGCCCGTCAGGTCAACGTGCCCAAAATAGTCGTTTTCATGAACAAGTGCGACGCGGTCGACGACCCCGAGATCCTCGAGCTCGTCGACATGGAGATCCGCGACTTGCTTAACGAGTACCAGTTCCCGGGCGACGACACTCCGATCATACAGGGTTCGGCGCTCAAGTCGCTCGAGGACACGACCTGCGAATGGGCCGACAGGATCATCGAGCTCTTCAACGTGGTCGACGAATACATCGAAACCCCGGTGCGCGACGTCGACAAGCCGTTCCTTATGCCGGTCGAGGACGTGTTCTCAATCAGCGGCCGCGGGACGGTCGCGACGGGTCGCGTCGAGCGCGGGACGCTCAAGATCCAGGAAGAAGTCGAGATCGTCGGCCTGACCGACGAAAAACGCAAGGTGGTCGTTACCGGAATCGAGATGTTCCACAAGCTGCTCGACCAGGCTTCAGCGGGCGACAACGCCGGGCTGCTTCTACGCGGCGTCGCACGCACCGAAATCGAGCGCGGCCAGGTGCTTGCCAAACCGGGTTCGGTCACGCCGCACACCAAGTTTACCGCGCAGGTCCTCGTGCTTACGCAGGCCGAAGGCGGACGGCACAAACCGTTCTTCAACAATTACCGCCCGCAGTTCTATTTCCGCACGACCGACGTCACGGGCGTAATCACGCTCCCCGACGGGGTCGAGATGTGCATGCCCGGCGACAACATCGAAATGACGGTCGAGCTTATCACGCCGATCGCGATGGAGCAGGGCGTACGCTTCGCGATCCGCGAAGGCGGCAAGACGGTCGGCGCGGGTTCCGTCGTAAAAATTATCCAATAAAAAATTTCAAATAAAAAAACCGCGCGGGATAACCCGCGCGGTTTTTTTTATGTTTAGCCGTCGACTTTCGCCATGTACGCGATAAGGTCGAGCACCTTGCAAGAATAGCCCCATTCGTTGTCGTACCACGCGACCAGCTTGACGAACGTGTCGGTCAGCGCTATGCCGGCCGCCGCGTCGAAGATGGAAGTCGCGGATTCGCCTATGAAGTCCGACGAAACGACCGGTTCGTCGACGTACTTCATAATACCCTTCATCTCGTTTTCGGAAGCGCGCTTAATTTCGGCGCAGATCGCGTCGTACTTCGCCGGCTTCTTCAAGTTGACGGTGAGGTCGACGACCGAGACGTTAAGCGTCGGAACGCGCATCGACATTCCGGTCAGCTTGCCGTTTAGCTCGGGGATGACTTTTCCGACCGCCTTCGCGGCGCCGGTC
>WREB01000182.1 GCA_009779525.1 Defluviitaleaceae bacterium | reverse complement strand
TGCCGCAGCCGCTCGGGCCAAGCAGCGTGAGGAATTCGTTCTTGCTTATGTAAAGGTCCACCGAGTCAAGCACGGTGGTCCGGCCGAAAACCTTCGTTATTCCGATTAAGTCGATAAAGCGCTGCATCTATCCTCCGGCCCGATCAGAAGCTCGGGGGCGCGGCCACCCAAACGAAGACCGCTTCCCGTTTTGCCTGGTTTTCTACGAAATAGGATTCGAGCGCGCCGTAGTAAAAGCATTCGCCCCTTTTCGCCTTCCATTTTTTATTACCGAGATGGACCGTGACCGAGCCCGAAACCACGTAGCCGAAGACTTCGCCCTCGTGGGGCGCGTACTCGCCGGTGCGGCCGCCGCCCCTTAGCGTCACGATTATAGGTTCCATCCGGTTCTTTTGCGCGCTCGGCACGACCCACGCTATCTTATAACCCGACGCCTCGTCCTCCGTGGAGTACGCGTCGTCCGGCTTGAACAATATGTTGAGGCTCGCGGGTTCCTGGAAAAACCCCGTCAGGTTCGTCCCCAGACTTTCCAATATGTCGATCAGCGTCGCTATCGAAGGCGAGGTCAGTTCGCGCTCGACTTGCGAAATGAAGCCTTTTGAAAGATCGCACCGGTTGGCGAGCTCTTCTTGCGTAAGGCCCGTGCGCACCCTAAGCTGCTTGATTTTCTCGCCGATCTGCATTTCGGCCTTCTTTCCATTACTAAACAAAAAGTTTACAGTGGCTAAACGCAACGGATTTAAGCACAAAAGAATTTTATTGTCAAACAATATTTTTGCGATTACTATTTTTTTGCGGAGCGCGCGTTCGCTTTAGGGAGGCCGGAAATGGCGGGGAAGATGAAGGTTTTGGTCGTCGACGACGACGCAAGGATAGCGGAGCTCATATCGCTTTACCTGCGAAAGGAAGGCTATGAGACCAAGGAGGTCTACAACGGGCGGAAGGCGGTCAAGGAGTTCGCCGCATACGCGCCGCATTTGGTTTTGCTCGACCTGATGCTTCCGGAAATCGACGGCTACCAGGTTTGCCGGGAGATACGCAAGATCAGCTCCGTCCCCGTCATCATGCTAACCGCCAAGGGCGAGACGTTCGACAAGGTTTTAGGGCTTGAGCTTGGCGCCGACGACTACGTCGTGAAGCCTTTCGAGCCGAAGGAACTCGTCGCCCGCGTCAAGGCGGTGCTTAGGAGATACGACGGCAGGGAATCGGAGGCTGAAAGGCAGGTCGTTTTTCCGAACCTTTCGATAAACGCGACGAACTACTCCGCGATATATCACGGAAGGGAGCTCGAGCTGCCGCCGAAGGAATTCGAGCTGCTTCACTTTCTGGCTTCGCATCCGGGCCAGGTATTCACGAGGGAGCAGCTGCTCGACCGCCTCTGGGGCTACGAGTTCATGGGGGACACTCGCACCGTGGACGTCCATATCAAGCGCATAAGGGAAAAGACGCCGTATGAAGACGCCTGGTCGATCAAGACCGTTTGGGGCGTCGGCTATAAGTTCGACGCATGAACAAGCCGAATCCGCGCGAGGAGCGCGAGGAGTACGAAAAGAAAAATTTTAGCGCCTACGCGTGCAAAAGCGCCCAGACGCGCGGGCGCAAGAGGGAAACGCTAAAGTGCGAAATCCGCACCGAATTCCAAAAGGACCGCGATCGGATCATGCACAGCAAGGCGTTCCGCCGGCTGATGCACAAGACGCAAGTTTTCATTTCGCCCGAGGGCGACCATTACAGGACGCGCCTTACCCATACGCTCGAAGTCTCGCAGATAGCCAGGACCATATCTCGCGCGCTCGGTTTAAACGAGGATTTGACCGAGGCGATCGCCCTCGGGCACGACCTCGGGCACACGCCGTTCGGCCACACGGGCGAGGACGCGGTCGCAAAGCTTCTGCCCGGCGGCTTCAGGCACAACGAACAAAGCGCGCGGGTCGTCGAATCGCTTGAAAACGGCGGCGCGGGGCTGAATCTGACTTTTGAGGTAATCGACGGGATCTACAACCACCGCACGTCGGGAAACCCTTCGACGCTCGAGGGCAACGTCGTTCGGATATCCGACAAGATCGCATACATGAACCACGACATAGACGACGCGCTCCGCTCGGGGCTATTAAAACAGGAGCGGATCCCGCGCGGGGTTGTGGAAGCGCTTGGCGTAACGAGCAGCCAGCGCGTCAATTTTTTGGTGGGGGATTTCATCCGCTACAGCGAAGGCAAAAACGAGGCCAGGCTTTCACCCGAAACGTGGGAGACGCTCAGGGAGCTGCGCGCGTTTTTGCACGCGCGCGTCTACTCGAGCCAGCTGCATCTAAAGGAGCGAAAAAAAATACAATCCATGATCGGATTGCTTTTCGGGCATTACATGAACCATTTCGACGAAATTCCGCAGGAGCTTCGCGAGAGCGGCGATATTTTGCGGGAGCGCGCCGTCAGCGACTACATCGCGGGAATGACCGACAGGTTCGCGTTGAAAAAATTCGCGGAAATATTCATGCCCGCGGAATGGGGCAAATAAAGCGTTACCGCTATTTTTTTCCGGCCGCCTCGTACTGCTCGAGTATGTACTGCTCCCTGTATTTTAAGACGATCGGTATATAGTTTAGCGTTTCGTTGTACGGCGGGATTCCGTCGTATTTTTTTACGGCCCCGGGCCCCGCGTTGTAGGCCGCGAGCACCAGGTTCAAGTCGCCTTCGTACAGGTCGAACATCCGCTTCAGGTAGTTCGCGCCCCCGTCGACGTTCTGCATGATGTCGAACGGGTCCGTCACCCCAAGGTACGCCGCCGTCTGAGGCATCAGCTGCATGAGCCCCTGCGCGCCCGCGCGCGATACGGCTTGCGGGTTGAAGTTGCTTTCGGCCCTTATGACCGCCTTGATAAGGTTTGGGTCGAGCCCGTATTTTTCGGAAGCCGCGAGTATCGCCTCGTCGATTAGCCTAAGCGTTTCGTCCCCGTTTTTGCCGGTTTCTTTGTATGAGTCTAAGATATCGGAAAAATTTTGCGTTAACTGGGACGTAAGCGCCGCGGATAAAGCGTCGGACGCCGCCGCTTCGCCAGTTAAAAGCTCGCCGGCCGGGTTTACGCCGGACGAGTAGGAAAGCAGCGCGGAAGCGATTTGCTGGGTCTGGTTTTGCTGGGTTTTGATTTTTGCGGCGTCGATTGCCGGATCGCTTTTTGCCGCGTTTTTTGCTTCCGGCACCGTCATGGCGCCGATTTTATTTTTATAATGCGCGTAACCGGAAGGTATCCTCGCGAATATTTTGCCGGCGATTTCGTTGTAGACGCTTACTGGACTTATCATTCGGATCCTTCCTGACGAAACGCTTGGTTCATTTTAACGGAGCGAAAAAAATTTCGCAACAATTTGGACGCGTCCCGGCCTTAAGGCTCGTCCTCGCCCGGAGCCGCGCCAGCGCCCGCGCCTGGTCCTGGTTTCGACTCAAGCGCCGGGTTCTTTCCGTAGCCGCCGCCGGGAAGTTCCTCCGGCGGGTTAGGCGGCAAGGGAGTCGGGGCCGGCGTTAGAGCCGGGACCGGCGTCGGAGTCGGGACGGGTGTCGGATCCGGGCTGGGCGTAGGTTCAATCGTATGTTCAATCGTCGGTTCGTCCGTCGGCTCCGGATCGTCCTCCGGTTCGTCCGTCGGCTGCGGCGGCTGGGTCGGTTCGCGCGTGGGCGAACCGGACGGCGCCGGCGCCATCGGCCGGGTCGGCTGGGGTTCTTGCGTCGGAGCCGGGGCCGGGGCGTCCGTCGGCGACGCGGTCGGGGACGGTTGGGGCTTTGGCGCCTGGGTGGGTTCGGGTAAAGGAGTCGGCTCTATTTCAGGCGTTTCGTCCGACGCTTCCTCCGGGGTCGGAACGGGAGTCGGAGAAGGCGGCGGCGTTGTCGTCGGCGACGGCGAAGGTTTCGGCGAGGGTGAAGGCGAAGGGGTTGGCGGCGGCGTCGGATCGGGCGGCGGGACAAGCCTGTTTGTATAGGCG
>WREB01000181.1 GCA_009779525.1 Defluviitaleaceae bacterium | reverse complement strand
TCCACCTCCTTTCTATTTTGCAATCCGAAAGTTATTTCGCGCCGCGTCAACGTCAGATTATTTGCGTGGTCGCAACGCTCACGATCTTTTTCGGCGGCTTTTCGTCCTGGAAGTAATTCAAGGCATGCGCCAAGTCGTACATGCCCTGGTCGCCGGCCGCGATATCGATTTTTCCAAACGAGAAGGAGCCCTTTTCATAATAAAGAACCAACCGCTTTGACGTTTCGACTCCTGTAGCCATATTCCACCTCCTTCCGATAAGTTTTATGCGCCGCGCCGGCTATACCAGCTCCAGGTCCTCGACCCCCCTGGTTACGCGCCTCGCGCCGCGGATCGAAACCGGTTTTCCGTTTTTGGTAAGGATTATATCCGTAGCGATCAGGGCGTCCATGCCTTGCGCCACTTCGGGAGCGGTCATTTCGGAGTCGGCCCTTGGAATCGTCAGGCTGACCGTTTCGCCGAGGTTCGAGTTGAATGTAAGGAAAAAAGTCCTCGTCGTAATCATCAGTTCACCTCCTTCCAATTTATTTTGCGGAGATTTACTCCGGCTTGAGTTCGTCTTCCCTGATTAGGAAAACGTAACCGACGGTCCTGTCTATCAGCCCCGCCGCCGCGTCCGCGAACAAATCGGCCCCGTTTAAAGTCACTTCGGGGTTGATCCTTGAAAAAGTCGCGAACGTTTTCCTTTCGTCGTCGGCGAGCCTTATCCTCGTCGCGACGCGTTCCTTCGTTACCGCCATTTCCAAACCTCCCTTCCGTTTTTTTTCGGGTTCGCCACGCCCCGCAAATTAATCTAACCCATGCGAAACGCGTAGGCTTCAGCACCGAACCGTCAAGAAAACGGTCGCGCCCTTGCAAAGCAAATAAATTTTTCATATCATTGGCGGCGTATTTGCGGGGGGTGTTTGGTATAAAAAATCAAAGGCGGGTCGCGGCGGTCCACGACATTTCATGCTTCGGGAGATGCTCGCTGACCGTGGCGCTTCCGATAATATCCGCGGCGGGAATCGAGTGCTGCGTGATGCCGACCGCTATTTTATCGACGCATACCGGCGGCTTCGACGGCTACACATTCCGCGACCTTACGGACGATCTGACTCCCACGGCCGAACATTGGTCGCGGCTCGGGATCTCGTTCGACGCGGTATATACCGGTTTCCTCGGGTCGTTCGAACAGCTCGCGATAGTTTCGGACATAATCGACAGGTTTAAGACGGATAAGAACTTGGTTTTGATCGACCCGGTGATGGCCGACAACGGGCAGCTCTATTCGATATTCCCGGACAGTTTTCCCGACGGGATGAGGCGGCTTTGCAAAAAGGCGGACGTACTCGTGCCGAACGTAACGGAAGCGGCGTTTTTAACCGGCGTTAAGTATCTCGAAGGCCCGTACGGCGAAAGCTATATAGCCGAGCTGCTTGGCGAGACGGAAAAGCTCGGCGTAAAAAACATCGTGTTGACGGGCGTCCATTTTGACGATTCTGAGCTTGGCGCCGCCGTTTACGACGCCGCTACGAAAAAGATCAGCTATGCGATGGGCCAGAGGATCGAAGGGTATTACCACGGGACCGGCGACGTTTTCGGGAGCGCGTTTTTATCGGCGCTGCTTTGCGGGAAGGATCACCTCGAAGCCGCGCAGATCGCGGTAGACTTTACGGTCGGAAGCATCAAAAGAACCAAGGAAGCCATGACCGACGTCAGGTACGGGGTTAATTTCGAGGCGGGGCTCGGCGAGCTTGCGGTTCGCTGCCGCCAAACGGTCGGGGCTCCTCGAGGCTGACGCGGCCGAGTTTGCCCGCGCGGAATTCGTCAAGCACGATTATCGCCGAACGCTCTATATCGATTGTTCCGCCCTTAAGCAAGAAACCCCGCGCCTCCCCGATCAAACCGAGGAGTTCGCGGGGATTGGCGTTTTTGGCGGAATCTTGCAGCTTGTACCGTTCCGTATACGAATCCGGATCGATTCCGTTAAGCAGCTTCAGCAATTCCTCGCATAAATTCACCTTATCGAACACGTCGTCTGATATCGCACCGGTCGCGGCGAGCTTTATCCCGACCGCCGCGTCGCCGAACTTGGGCCAAAGCACTCCGGGCGTGTCGAGCAGTTCGACGCCGAATTTCGTCCCTATCCATTGGCGGCCGCGCGTAACGCCGGGACGGTCGCTTGCGTTGGCTCCGGCCCGGCCCGAAAGCTTGTTTATAAGCGTCGATTTGCCGACGTTTGGGATTCCGATCACCATGGCGCGGACCGTCGTCGCTATCTGTCCCCTGAGCCTGCGCTTTTCCCGCTTTTCCTCGGCCATTCGGTTGATAGCTTTAATCAGGTCCGACGCGTTCTTGTTGTTGCTAGAATCCATGGAAATCGCGGTTTCGCCGTTTGACGCGAAAAATTCGAGCCACCTTTCGGTGACTCCCTGAGCCGCTAAATCCGATTTATTTAAAGCGATTATCCTTTTTTTGCCGCCGGTTATGTCTTTTATATCGGGGTTTTGGCTGCTGTGCGGAACGCGGGCGTCGAGCAGTTCGATCACGATGTCGACTAATTTTATCTGCTCGCCAAGCATCCGCTTAGTCTTAGCCATATGGCCCGGGTACCATTGGATAAGCATTTTATCCCGCGGCCCCGAAACGGCCGAGCGGCCAAACGCGGACGACTACCTTGCCGATGATATCGCGCTTGGGTATGCAGCCGACGGCGCCGTACCTGCTGTCCTTGCTTCCGTTTCTATTATCCCCTAGGACGAAGTATACGCCGTCGCCGACGGTGTACGGATATCCTATGTCGCCGTAGGATGCGACCGGCGAATCGGAGAACGCGTCGTCGAGCCTCTCGCCGTTGACGTAGAAAAAACCGCCGCGCATGTCTATCACGTCGCCGGGCGTCCCGACGACGCGCTTTATGTAATGCTCGGAATTGTTTTCTTTATATGGGAACGCCACGATGTCGCCAGGCTTCGGGTCGGAAAAGAGGTACGTTAACCGCGAAAGTATGACGATGTCGCGGTGGTATAAGGTAGGCTCCATCGAAAGGCCGTCCACGTTGGCGACGCGGATCACGAAAGTCCGGAGCGCCAGAAATAAAAAAACCGCAGCGACGACGGCGATCGACCATTCGGCTACGCTGCGGAGCTGCGGATTATTGATTCTTTTGAGCGGCACTCGTCTTGTCTTTCTTGAAGATCTCTTCCTTGACTTTCGAAGCCTTGCCGACGCGCCCGCGAAGGTAATAAAGCTTCGCCCTGCGCACGACGCCGCGCCTCAAAACCTCGACTCGGTCCACCCGCGGCGAATGGAGCGGCCATGTCTTCTCCACCCCGACGCCGTAGGAAATCCGCCTCACCGTGAAGCTCTCCCTTATTCCGCCGTGCTGGCGCTTAAGCACGACGCCCTCGAACATCTGGATCCTCTCTTTTGAACCCTCGACGATTTTAACGTACACCCTAACCGTGTCGCCTATCTTAAACGGCGGGATATCCTTTTTTAACTGCTCGCGCTCGACTTCCCTCATTAATTCGCTCATCGGTCCATCACCTCCCTGCCGGACTGCGGTTAACCGCATACGGCGGCGATTATATACGGCGCTCGGCACATTAGTCAAGCCGTCGCCTAAAACATGCCGCGACGCGTTTATTTTTTGGCCGCGCTGCAGTATAATCTGCCTCGAGAGGTCCATTATACACGAACAATCGATTCGATTAAGAGGGAAGGTCTTTGGTATGAACAATACCAACATTTTCAAGAAGCACGGCAAAACGGTCATCATACTCGCGCTGTGCCTCTGCATGCCGTTCGTCGCCATTTGGTACATAGCCAGCTACGTAAACGAGGATATTTTTTACGAGCAAAAGAAGGAAAACCTTTTTTCCATGGCGCGGGTGCTCGAGTCGCACCTGACGCCAGGCGGCTACGACGAAATACTCCGGGACGCGGGCAAGACGGATGCGACCCGCGAGGAACAAATCGAGGCGCTTAACG
>WREB01000180.1 GCA_009779525.1 Defluviitaleaceae bacterium | reverse complement strand
GATCCTCGACATGTCGAGGATGTCGTTTATGACGCCGAGCAGAAGCTCCGAGGCGTCCTCGATTTTATTGAAGCAGTAGAGCATCCGCTCCGTCTCGTCCGCCAACTTGCCGATCTTCGCCATTCCGGTTATCGCGTTCAGCGGGGTGCGCATCTCGTGACTCATGTTGGCTAAAAAAATCGTCTTCGCCTTCGAGGCGGCCTCCGCCGCCGCCTGCTTCCTCGCTATTAGCTTGAGGACCGCCGCGAGCCCGCATATTATGAAAAGCAGCAGCGCCGCGACCGTAAGCGCCAGTTTAAACTCGAGCGGGTTCGTCTGCCAGACCGGAAGCGTGCGGTTTATGATTACATGGTCCGCGGGAAGCGTCTTGGAGCTGACGCTGTATTTCTTCAGCGCCCCGTAGTCGAAGTACCAGCGGTTGAGCCGCGCCGAGTCAAGAGCGCCGGCCGCGTCCCTCGGGTTCGCGCCGTTAAAAATATTCGATATCATCGAGGCGATCTGCGCCGCATGGCTTTCGGTTCCGTTGACGAGGCCTCCGAAAGCGCCGCTCCCGACGTACGAGGACGCGAGGCAAAACACGGGGTTGTGCGCCGCGTCGGCCACCAGCCGCTGTAATTCGCTCTCGGCGTAAAAAATATTGTCCGAATCCGAAAAATAGTAGCCGATCAAAACGAGCGACTCGCTTCCCAATTCCCTGATTTCGTCCAAAACATCGGCGAGGGGAAGCTCGCCGTTTGACGCAAACTCGACCGGGTAGCCGCCCGCTTCGATTTTTTGCGACAGCTCCTCGAATAAGTTAAGGCTCTTTAAATGGTTGTGGTCGTTTAGCAGGTAGATTTTTTTTGCGTCCGGATACATTCGCAGCATTTCCGCCACGGTTTCGTCGAACGAGACTTCGTCCGGCACCCCGGCGAAATAGTCTTCGAGCCCGTGCAGCTTCGATTCGTCGAAGCCGTGCGCGCCGAAGAAAACGACCGGGACGTTTGGGAATAGGAGGAAGTAGTTGCTGACGACGAACTCCAGCGCCTCGTTGCCCGAGGCGATCACCATGTCGGGATGCTTCGCGATGTATTCGGTCTTTATCATGCTTGAGATGATCGCGTTGTAGCTCGCCTGGCTTTGGAACTCGAGTGAGTTCATCTCGATGTTGCGGTAGTCGTAGACGATTTCCGGGTCGATGCGGCTTTTGATCGCCTCGATTTGGCGGCGCTCCCACTCGATTTGGTCGCCGTAGGACTTAAGGTGCAAAACGATTCGCTTCTCGCTAGGTTTAGACTGCCCCGTCAAGATCGATTCCATCGAGCCGTCCTCGATCATTCCGGAGTAAGCCGACTCGAGCAAGGGGACAAGGTGCGCGTAGGAATTGTTGACGTAAGTGTAGCAGGGGAGCCTTTCGATAACTCCGGATTTTCGCGTCTGGCGCGGGTATTTGTGCTCGTAGTGCGCCATCCTCGGCAGGATTATAGCGTCGACCTCGCGGCTTAAAAGCTTTTCCCAAAGCTCCGCGATCGTGTTGACGGAAACAAGCTCGGCGGCGCCCGCCCTGTGGACGTTGTTCGCGACGTACTCGTTCTGCCAGCGGTACCCTACCTTAAGGCCCGCAAGGCCGTCCCATTCGGAATATGAATTATCGCCTTCGTCGCGGGAATAAACGGTTATCTCGACGTGCTCGATTACGACGGGCACCTTGACTAGGTTTTCGTAGAGCACGTCCCACCCGTCCGTCTGCAGCGGAAGGATCGCCGCGTCCCCGTGGTTGACGTCGGCGATCGCGGTGCGCATGCCCGTCACCTGATAAACCATCTGGTAGTCGAAACGCTTTAGCGCCTCGAAAAGGACCCGGCCCGTGATGACGGACTGGTCGTCGCTAAACGCGACTTTGACCGCGGGCATTTCAGCGCCGACCGCGGTTGCCGGCGCGCATAAAAACACGGCAAGCGCGACGGCAGCCGCGGCCGCGAGTTTACTTTTTATCCAAGCGAATCGTTTTAAAGTAAAAACCGCCCCGTAAAATTATAGGGACGATTTTACCATATTCGGGCGCGTTATTGTTCCCCGGCCCTTTAATATAGTCGAAATATTGGCAAACGGCTGGGGCGCCCCGCCGCGCGCGCGAAATCTTACGCTTCCGATTCCCTGTATTTTCGCTTGAAGCTCCTAAGCGCGTCGTTAAGTATCGACTGGTATTCCCTCGTTCGCCCCATCCCTTTTTTTATCCGCGCGTTCTCAAGCTTGGCGCGCTCGCAGCCCGGATCCAGCGCAAGCGCCTTCAATATCGCCCCGCTTGCCGAATGAAGGTCGTAGTCCATCCGGTAGTACATCGCGAGCGAGACCCACAGCAAAGCGTCGTTCCCTTTTAAAAATATCGCCTTCTGCGTCGATTTCGCCGCGGCCGATAGATTTCCCGAAGCGGCGTAAAGCTCCGCCCGCTTTATGTGGTAGTCCGCGTTTTTTTCGGGCAGGAGCTCGAGCGCCGACAACGCCTTGTCGTACTGGCGCATCTTCGCGTAGACGTCCGCTTGCGCGAACACGTAGAACCGGTCGGGGCCGTTAAGGACGATCGCCTGGTCGATGTATTCGACGCTCTTCGAATATTTTTTCTGGCCGCAGGCAAGCAGGCCGCGCATGAAAATGGCTTCGCCGTGGACGACGGGACCGTTTGCGTCGTCGTCGGCCCGCTTGATAAACTCCTTGGCCTCGTCGAATCTTTGGCAGTATATCGCCGCCTCCGCCGCGTTTAATATGACCGCGGCGTCGTCCGGCGCAAGCGAAAGCGCCTTGGACGCGCTTTCGTAAGCTTCCTCAAATTGGCCGAGCCGCATCTGGGCGACGCAGAGGTTGTTGTATATCGCCGGGTTTTCGCCGTAGCGCAGCGCGCGCGCGTAAAGCGGGACGGCTTTTTCGGGCTCGCCGCGCTCCATCGAGTAGTCGGCGCGCTCCTTGATCTTCTCCCACTCGAGCCGCTTTTCCCAGTCGGTTATTTCCGTCTCAAGCGCCTTAAGCTCGCCTTCGCCGAAATAGTCTATCAGCGAAAGAAAACCCGTCACCCGCTTTACGAACGATTCGTTTTCCGAAAGCGGCGCCAGCCTTGAAGCTATGTGCGATAGGCCTAGCGCCCCGTTTACCCAATCCGCCATCTCCGCCGAAAGGAAGTCGTCCGCCGACTGCTTCCAGTAGTGGTAGACGTGGTAGAGCGCTTCCTCAAGCGAATATACCCTTATGCCCGTCGCCTTGAAATGGAACGGCTCAGCGTTGTCCCGCTGCGAGGCGCAAAGCAGGAATTCCATTAAAGCCTTATAAGCTCGGCGATGCTCATCGCTATGTTGTCGAGGATGTCGAAGAACTTGTCGTTAAGGTCGTAGTATTTGCCGTCGGGCTTTGTCAGCGGGTCGTACGCCTCGATGCTCTCGCGGTCCTTCCTCGCGACGACGTAGGTCGTGACGAAGCGAGTCTGGAGCGCGGCGCAAACCTGCTCGACGGACTTTCCGCTGTGCGTCGGCACGTGCGGCGGCGCGTCGGTAATCAAAATAAAGATGTTGCGCGAGCCGTCCTCGACCCTGTGCGAGTTTAGTAGCTCGATTCCGGTCTCGAGCGCGTCGAGCGAAGATTCGGGAATGTCGCCGCCGTAGGTCCTCGGGATGTTTTTGACCTGCTTCTGGAATTTGGGGACGTCGTCGGTGAAGTTGTAGACGCTCGGCTTTTCTTTTTCGTTTAAATCGCCGAAACCTATGAGGCCGAGCTTGTACAGCGCGCCCTTGGACGCGAGTATGTTTGAGAACTCGATCGCGCGGTCCTTCACCCCGTTGATGTAGGTGTCCATGCTGCCGGTCGTGTCGATCAAAAACACGACGTTGACCCGGTCGCTTCCAAGCGCCGCGGTTTCCCTCGCGGGCGGCGGAAGCGACTGCGTCCTGTCGAATTCGGCGCGTTCGGTCCTTCCGGTCGCCATGTCGCGGACGTAAACCTCGAAGATGTTG
>WREB01000179.1 GCA_009779525.1 Defluviitaleaceae bacterium | reverse complement strand
CGTCGTCTGCGTCAGCCAAACTTCGAAGCCGTTTATGTTGAATGCCGCGTAGTTCTTTACGTTTAAGTCTACGATACGAACAGCCCCGTTTTATTTGCGCGCGAAATCCGCCCGCATTATTTCGATTTACGCGGAATCACCCCGGGCCGCGGCCTTGTCGCCCTTATCGAACCTGGCGGCGATCACCGCGGCCTGCATCGAAACGACGCCCGCCGCCGCGCCCCACATGTTTATGAACGGCGCGACCACCGCGATATAAAGCACCGCCCCGGTCAGCGCGAACCTTATTAGATAGTTGAGGCGGATGTAGTTGCCGGACTTTTCGGCGCTAAAACCGATCGCCTTATCCACCGCGCGGTCGAGCATAACGATCTTTGCGGCGTTTACCGCTACGCCAAGCGCCGCGCCCAAGGCGAACGGGAGCGTTTCCGCCGAACGGTAGACGGCCGCTCCGGCCGCGACGATCACGAAAAAGGAAATTCCGACCGTCTTAAGCATCATTTTGGCCGTCCGCGATATTTTCACGTTCAAACCCTTGAGGACAGGTCGAAAAGCGCCTTAAACGCCGCGACGACGCCGAGTAGGGAAAAAACCAAAAGCAGCCAGGGGGACGTGCCGAGGCGGTTGTCGAGGAAACGGCCGAGGAAGACGCCGATGAAGACGCAGCCGGCCATCGTTATCCCGATTTGCGAAAAAAACGAAACCGCCCTAAGGAACTCGTTTTGCTCTTTCTTTTTCTTTGCGGCAAGCTCATCTTTGTCGGGCATCAGTTTTTCTGTTTCCATCCAACCAGCCCTAAATGGCGTTATCGGTCTGATTATACATTAAGCGCGGCTTTTAATGCAAAGCCATTACGGATTTAGCCGGTTTCCGAAAGATCGATGTACAAATGCCCGAACTCCTCGATAAATTCCTTGCGCCCCTTTATGTTGTCCCCGAGCAAAAGCTCGAACATCTCCCTGGTCTTCGCGGCCTCGTCGGGGATGACTTGTATGAGCCTCCTGGTTTCGGGATTCATCGTGGTCTGCCACATCATTTCGGGTTCGTTTTCGCCGAGCCCCTTAGAGCGGTGGATCTGGCACTTCCCGCCGATTTGCCTCACGGTTTCGTCCTTTTCGCGGTCGGTGTACGCGAAAAACGTCTTCTTTCCGCTGGTTATCTCATACAGCGGCGATTCGGCTATGTAGACCTTGCCCGCGTCGATTAGCCCGGGCGTCAGCCGGTAGAGCATCGTCAAAATAAGCGCGCGTATTTGGTAGCCGTCGTAGTCGGCGTCGGTGCATATGATGACGCGGTTCCAGTTTAGCCGGTTGAGGTCGAACGCGCTCATGTCGCGGCTGGCCTTGTGGCGCAGCTCGACGCCGCAGCCGAGCACGCGGAGCAGGTCGGTTATTATTTCGTTGTTGAATATCTTTTCGTAATCGGCCTTGAGGCAGTTGAGCGGCTTGCCGCGGACCGGCATTATCGCCTGGAACTCCGCGTCCCTCCCGAGCTTGCATGAGCCAAGCGCCGAATCGCCCTCGACTATGTAGAGCTCGCGTTTGGCCGTGTCCTTAGTCCTGCAGTTTACGAACTTTTCGACGCGGTTGTTCATGTCGATCGAGCCGGTCAGCTTCTTTTTTAACGCGAGGCGCGTCCTCTCCGCCGATTCGCGGCTGCGTTTGTTGGCCAAAAGCTGCGCGATGATTTTGCCGGCCTCGCCCTTGTTTTCCGCGAAATAGACCTCGAGCTGCCGCTTCAGGAAATCGGCCATCGCTTCCTGTATGAATTTGTTAGTAACGGATTTTTTCGTCTGGTTTTCGTAGCTCGTGACCGTCGAAAAAGAATTTGAAATGAGTATCAGGCTTTCCTCTATGTCGGGGAAGGTCAGCTTTTTTTCGTCCTTCTTATACAGCGAGTTGCTCTTCGCGTAACTGTCCGCGGCGGAGGCGAACGCCTGCCTCACAGCGCGGTCCGGCGAGCCGCCGTACTCGAGGAAGCTCGAGTTGTGGTAATACTCGAGCACGTTCGTCTCGTTCGAGAAGCAAAACGCCACGTCGAACTTCAGCTTGTACTCGGGCTTGTCCTCCCTGTCTTTTCCGCGCGTCTCGCACGAGAACAGCGCCGGTTCGGTGAAGGCCGCATCGCCCGCGAGCTCCGCGATGTAATCGCGTATCCCGTTTTCGTAGCGGAATTCGAACGATTCGCCCGACTCCTCGTCGTATAAAGAAAAAAGCAAGCCGGCGTTGACGATCGCCTGCCGCTTGAGCGTATCCTTAAACCATGCGAGCGGGACCTCGATTTCGGTGAACACGTCGCGGTCGGGCCTCCATTTGGTGGTCGAACCGGTCGCGCTTCCCCTGGCTTTTTCTTTTTTCAAGCCGCCGATGTTTTCGCCTTTCTCGAAATGCAGGCTGTAAACGAACCCGTCGCGCCTGACCAAGACGTCCATGTATTCGGAGCTGTACTGCGTCGCGCACATTCCGAGCCCGTTTAAACCGAGCGAATACTCGTAGAAATCCTCGTCGCTGTTGTCGAACTTGCCTCCCGCGTACAGCTCGCAGAACAGGAGCTCGTAATTGTAGGCGTCCTCTATCGGGTTGTAGTCCACCGGGATCCCGCGCGCGTAGTCGCGCACGGTGACGGACGAGTCCGCGTGCCTGGTTATGTCGATTCGCGTCCCGTAACCCGCCCTCGCCTCGTCGATGGAGTTTGAGATGATCTCGAAAACCGCGTGCTGGCAGCCTTCGAGCGCGTCGGAGCCGAAAATGACCGAAGGGCGCTTGCGGACGCGGTCGGCGCCCTTAAGCGAAGTTATGCTGTCGTTGCCGTAAACTTTTCTTTCGTTTGCTCCCAACCGTTTACCCGCTTTTAATGAAAAATACGCTCGCACCGTACAATTTAACATCGCGCGCCGGCCGTGTAAAGGACGCGGGGACACTTGGGCGCCGCGTGAAGTATAATGGGCCGATTGCAAAATATTGGGAGCCTTCCGTTGGACAGATCCATAATCAATTCGCTGCGGCTTGAAAGGCAGCGCCTCCTTGTCCAGGCTAACGAGGACGACTACGACGAATTGTTCCGCGCGATGTCGCCGGTGCATACGCTCTACTGGACGGAGCCCGGCGCGCCGCCGCTGCTCATGCGCCGCGCGTCGTTCGACGACCTTTCGTATAATCAGGCAAGAAGGGCCGGGCGAAAGATTTTGAAGGGCAGGTATCAAAACGGCTCGGTGGGTTACGTGGACGAGCGCGACCTCGAGCTTTACGCCTGCGCGTACAGGAAGGGCATTCCGTCGCTTGGCTTCGAGGACCTTGCGATATGCGACCTCCTGCTCAAGGAGGGCCCGATGACGATAAACGACATCAAGCGCGCGACGGGCCTGTTCGCGAAATACATCAAGCCCGCGCTCTTAAAGCTGCAGCAGGCGTTCCTCGTCTTCGAGGACCAGATAGACAACGACTGGGACCGCGCATGGTACGCGTTCGAAAGCGAATTCCCGGACGTCGATCCCGACAGGTACGGCAGGACCGAGGCGATAGAAATAATAATCAAGCGCTTCGCCAGCCTTTCGGTCGCGGCCTGCGCGGAAAGCGTTAAGTCTTTTTACGGATTCAATTCGGCCGAAACCGGCGCCGCTATCAAAGCGCTAGTCGAATCCGGCGAGATAAGCTTCTTGGGCGACGACGGCTTCTTCTGCCTTCGGGAGGACGAGGAAATTGTAAACGGCGGAGGCGCGGCCGCGCTTCCAAAAAAAGTTTTTTTGCTTCACCGCAGCGATTTTTGGGTTAAGTCGGAGGAATATCTGCTTAAAAAGCGCTTCGCCTACGGCAGGCGGAAGCGCGGCGACGCCGAGGCGGCGGACGGGGACGGCTGGGCGCCTTCGGACGTGCTGTATTACGTCGTCATCGACGGAGAGATAAGCGGCGCGGTCCTCGGGCGATTCAAGTTCGGCCCGCACCTGGTCGAAGACGTCGTCGTCGCGGAAGGCGCGCGCTGCGATAGGGACGAAAT
>WREB01000178.1 GCA_009779525.1 Defluviitaleaceae bacterium | reverse complement strand
GCGCTCGCCGCGCCGCAGTAAACCCCCGCGCGAAGGCAGTCGCGCCATCCGTACCCGCTTAGGAATCCGCGGACAAATCCCGCGTCGAAATTGTCGCCGGCGCCGACGGCGTCCGCGAGCTTTATTTTTGGCGCCGGCAAATCAAATCGGGCGCCGTCCGCGTAAACGGACGCGCCGCGTTCGCCGCGTTTGAGCGCGACTACCTTAACGGTTTTTAGCAAGGCGCGCGCCGCGGATTCGGCGTTTTGCTCGCGCGTCAGTTTTATCGCTTCGGTCTCGTTCGGCATTATAATGTCGACGTTTTTTAAAATATCGCCGGGCAGCTCCCATTTTTCGGCGGGATCGTAGTTTGTGTCGAGACTCGTCGAGAGGCCGATCCGTCTTGCCTCCCATAAAATATCCGCGAGTCCGGGCGCGACCCCCGTGAGCAGAAAAAAGCTCGCGATATGCAAATGCCTCGAAGCGGAAAGCATTTTTGGCGTGACCTTTGACGCGTCAAGCATCGCGATCGAATCGCCGGAAGTCAGCGTCGTCCGTCCTCCGCCCTTGCACAGCGCGAGGCTTACCGCGGTTTTGGCGCCGCCGCGCTCGCAAATATATGAAACGTCGACGCCGCTTTTTTTTAGCTCATCCAAAACGAAGCGGCCGAACAAGTCGCGGCCCACGATACCCGGCCCCGCCGCCTTAAGCCCGAGCTTGGCGCAGCCGCTCACGAATATGCAAGCCGAGCCTCCGAGCGCCGTTTCGACGGGAGGGACTAACGCCTCGTTTTGGTCGAACCTCAGTTCGGAGGTTCCGATGTCCTGGATTATGTCGGCGCAGGCGTCAAATATTGTCAGGACGTCGTAAGTTTTTTCCAACGCGGCCGCTCCGGCGTTTAGCCGCGTCGGCGCGAATTATTGCGGAGGCGGCACGATTTATGTCAATATACAAATACGCGGCCTGCCAGTCAACCGCGGATCATCATTAAAAAGCGGACAAAGCGAAACGCCCGTCCGGTATCTCACGGGCAGGCGTTCCGCCGAATCACATATAATGGGGAGGGATTATATGTCGGAATAAATGGTTACCGGAAAAAACTCCCCTCGTCGCCGCTTCATCGCTGTCTCGTTTTTTCTTTTTCCGACGCCAGAAGGATAGCATTTTCGTTTTTGTCGAAACTACACCCAAAAGGGTATATTTTTTAGCGTTTTTAGGGGTGATTCAGCGTCAAAAAATCGGTTTTTTGCGTTCTGGCCTCAATATTAATTATTGCGGCTGCTTGCCGGCGTCCCGAAAGCGGCGAAACGGCGGCGTTTCCCGGAACTGATGATGAAAAAACCGGCGACGCCATATATCACGGAGGTTTAAACGAATATCTAGAAGACGAAACGACTTTCGAAGCCGAAATCGCAAGCGAAAAAATCTTTTTGCCGAACGCTGAAAACGTGAAGCCGTTGGGGCGCGCTTTTTTTTACGGCGAAATGCTTTGGTGCGCGCATTCGGGGACGGGCGCCGCGTTTGTTTTGACCGGACCCGGCGCGACGATAACGCTCGAGGGCGACCCGGGCCTTGCCGGCGGGTTTCCGAGATTCGCGGTCTTCGTCGACGGAAGGCGGGTCGTCGACGAGCTGCTTAGCGAATCCCGGCGATCTTATAAAATAGAAAACCCCGCGGCAAAAAACGGGGGCGCGCTTGTCGAAATCATTAAGCTTTCCGAATCCGCCGTCTCGGTGTTCGCGATCGAACTCATTTCGACGGGCCCGGACGGCGCGATCAGTCCGGCGCCGGAGAGGGCGCTGTTTGTCGAATTCATAGGCGATTCGATCACCTGCGGCTACGGAATCGACAACGAGGGGGCGGACAAGCCGTTTTCGACGGCGACGCAGGACTGCGTCAAGGCGTACGCGTTCAAGGCCGCGGAAGCGCTCGGCGCCGATTTAAGTCTGGTCGCGGCGAGCGGCTACGGAGTCGTATCCGGTTTCACTTCCGGACATAAAAGCGAGGGGAACACGATTCCCGGGGTTTACGATAAAGTCGGGATAACGCGGAAGGCGGCGAGCGGGTTCGACGCCTCGGAGACGATATGGGATTTCGGCGGGAGAAAAACCGATTATGTGGTCATAAACCTCGGCACGAACGACAACAGCTACACGCGCGGCTTAGCGAAGCTTGAGGCGGAATTTGCCGAGGCGTACCTCGCGTTTTTGCTTCGGGTGAGGGAGCATAACCCCGAGGCGACAATAATCTGCGCGCTTGGCATTATGGGCGACCATCTGTTTGAGCCGATAATGGCGGCGGTGGACGCCTACGTTAATCTTACGGGCGACGGCCGGATCGCGGCGTTTAAGTTCGGGCCGCGCGGCGGAGGCGAGGGGTTCGCCTCGGACGGGCACCCGACTGAGGCGACAAACGAACGCGCCGCGCTTGAGCTGACGGAATTTATCAGGGGATTGGCGGACTCGCGAAATTAAAGTCCCAACGCGCCGCTTATATAAATGGCGCGGCGGCGGTCGGTGTGGTATTATTTACGGCGTTTGGTTCAATAGGATTCGTTTGCTGGAGGATTGCCATGCTTGACGCAAGGGAGCTGCGCGAAAATTTCGGCGCCGTGACGAAGGCGCTTTCTAAAAGAGGCGGGGACTTCGGGCTCGGCGCGTTTTTGGAAAAAGACAAAAAACGCAGGGATTTAATAAAGCAAATCGAAGAAATGAAGGCTAAGCAAAACGCCGCGACGAAGCAGATCCCCATTTGGAAAAAGGAAAACAAGGACGTCTCCTCCCTAATGGCCGAAATGAAGGAGCTCTCCGATAAAATAAAGAAGCTCGAGCCGCGCGTCAAGGCGGCGGACGAGGAGATCGAGACGTTTTTGCTAGGCGTCCCGAACGCGCCGTGCGAGGAAGTTCCCGCGGGAAACTCGGACGAGGACAACGTGGAAATCCGCAGGTGGGGCGAGCCGACTTCGTTTAGTTTCGAACCGAAGCCGCACTGGGAGCTGGGCGACACGCTGGGCATTCTCGACCCGGCGATGGCGGCGAAGACGACCGGCGCCCGCTTCACGTTTTATAAGGGCCAGGGCGCCAGGCTCGAGCGCGCGTTGATTAACTTCATGCTGGACACGCACATAGACGAGCACGGCTACACCGAAACGCTTCCGCCGTACATCGTGCATCGCAGGAGCCTCGTCGGGACGGGGCAGCTTCCCAAATTTGACGAAAGCAATTTGTTCAGGCTGGCCGAGACCGAATATTTTTTAAACCCGACTGCCGAGGTGCCGGTGACTAACATGTACAGGGAGGAAATCCTCGACGGGGCTAAGCTTCCGATAAAGCACACCGCGTACGCGCCAAGCTTCCGCGCGGAGGCGGGCGCTGCCGGGCGCGACACTCGCGGGCTGATACGCCAGCACCAGTTCAATAAAGTCGAGATGGTCAAATTCGTAAGGCCCGAAAACTCCTACGACGAGCTCGAGAAGCTCACGCACGACGCGGAGGACATCCTGCACAGCCTGGGCCTGCCTTATCGGGTGGTCATTTTATGCGGCGGGGATTTGACGTTTTGCTCCGCAAAGACTTATGACATCGAGGTCTGGATGCCGAGCTACGGGCGCTACGTGGAAATTTCAAGCTGCAGCAACTTCGAGGCTTACCAGGCGCGCAGGGCGGGAATACGCTTCAAGGACAAACCCGGCGACAAGCCGCGCTACGTGCACACGCTAAACGGGAGCGGGCTCGCAGTCGGCAGGACGACCGCGGCGGTGCTGGAAAACTTCCAGAGGGAAGACGGTTCGGTCGCGATACCCCCGGCGCTTTATAAATACATGAACGGCGCGAAGGAAATCCGCTGAAATGGCCGCGGCTTAAATGAGGACGCTAAAATGCTTCGCGCTTTTGATCCTCCTTTTGATCGCGCGGATACCCGCGATGATAAAGGCAAGCCGACTCATGGGAAAAACTTCCAAGGAGGAGCGCGCCGAATACATCCGCCAGGTCACATCGGGCTGGGCGAAGTCGGT
>WREB01000177.1 GCA_009779525.1 Defluviitaleaceae bacterium | reverse complement strand
TAGCGCTGGTCGCGGAAGGATTCCTGCCATTGGTTATTGACGAGCGAACTCCTCGGCTGCGCGAGCCCGTCCTCGTTCCAATACCAATCGTCGTCCTCCCAGCCGATCTCGACGGTCGCCCTTCCGGTCATCGTGTTCATCCAATCCAACATACGCATGACGTCCCCTAGATAATTCGTGTTCGAATTGAACATGACGACTCCGGCGGTGGAGCTCGCGTCCTCGAACGGATTCACCGCGGCGAGCGTCATGTGCTGTTCCTTCATCCAATTCTCCATGTTGCCTAGCGACCGCCAAGCCATTTCGGGATTCTGGCCGGTCATAGCGTTGGTGAAGCCGTTAAAACTAGTCGGCATGAAGCGGTAGAACGGAGTAACCGCGTATCTTCCGTTAGAGAGCTTTTCGACTCCCGACTCGTACCCGTCGGTGAAGCAGTCCGGGTCGATAAGCCCGTTGTCGATCAGTCTTCTGATCCAAACGATATTGTCCCACGCGAACGGCGTCTGGATGAAGAATTGCAATTTGCCGTTTAAAAAATCGATTTTTCCCGCGCCGCCGAAATCGAACGGCCTCGCGATCGCCGCCATCGTGTGCGGCCATACGTCTATTATGCCGAGCGGATAAACCGGCATGCCCTGTGTGTCCATAAAGTAACCGTCGCGTATCCGGACTAGCAAGTCGTAAAACCGCTCGGGCGTCCTGATGTAGTCGCGGTCCGGCGTCTGCACGCCCAATGCGTCCGCTATGTCGCCCCTGATAAACAATCCCCAGCCGGTCAAATACGGCTCGTCGAAGTAACCGTGCGGCAGGAAATATATCTCGCCGTCGTTTTCGGGATTTATGACGAGGTTCCGTATGAACGATGGCACCTGCGGCCTATTGATAAGCACGTTTAGGTTCGGCGCGTTCGTTGAAAGCAATCCGGATATTTCCGCGAACAACCCTTCGCGCGACGACTTTTCCAATTTTTTTATGTAGTCGGGCGCCCAGGCGTACAGGGCGGTGACGGTTATGTCCGCGAATCCGCCGGAACTGTAGTCCTTCTCAAATTCCTGCTGGGCGTTTCCGGTCGAACTGCTTTCGATTATTATTTCGAAGCCGAATCTGTCCCTTATGTATTCGTCAAGCTCCGTCCCCCCGAAATTAACCCTTTCGGTATTGCGGTAGTTTTTTAAGGTAAGCTGCTGCACCGCCCTGCTTTCCGTTTCTGCGTCGTCGGACGAACCGACCGCGATGTTCTCGCTTTCTGGCGAACGCGTCGGCGCCGAGCTGATTACTTCGCCGGCACCGGCGCTTCCGCAGCCGAGCAAGAAAACCGACAGGATCAATATTATTTTTTTCATTCGAATGCCTTTCCGGTAAATTAGTCTTCCAAGCATATTTTATTTTCATTTTCGCGTCAATAAATCTTTTTACAAATGTGATAACGAAAAACCGTAAATGCGCATCCCTTTGGCGCTTGAAATGCTATACTACGCGAATGGACCTGTTTGCGATCAACAAGGAGCGCGTTTTAAAACGCGAAGCTCCGCTCGCGGCCCGGATGAGGCCCGATACGCTCGACGAGTTCGTCGGCCAGACGCATATCATCAAGAAGGGGAGCCTGCTTTACCGCGCGATTTCCGCCGACAAGCTTTCGAGCATCATCCTATACGGACCGCCCGGCACGGGCAAAACCACGCTCGCGCGCGTCGTCGCCAACACCACCCGCGGTTCGTTCGTCCAGTTAAACGCGACGGCATCGGGCATCAAGGATATAAAGGCGACGATCGAACAGGCCAAGGACAGTTTCTCCTTCAGCGGCAAGCGGACGATCCTTTTCATCGACGAAATACACCGGTTCAACAAAACACAGCAGGACGCGCTGCTTCCGTTCGTCGAGGACGGAACGCTTGTGCTCATAGGCGCCACCACCGAAAACCCGTATTACGAGGTTAACAAAGCGCTCGTTTCGCGCTCGATCGTATTCGAGATGAAGCCCCTTTCAAAAGACGAGGTAAAAACGCTGCTTTACCGCGCGATTGGCGACGCCGAAAAGGGGCTTGGGATATTTCCGATCGATATCACGGACGAGGCGGCCGATTTTTTGGCCGACCGGGCGAACGGCGACGCGAGGGCGGCCCTTAACGCCGCGGAGCTTGCGGCGCTTACGACGGAGCCAAACGAAAGCGGCAGGCTAGTCATCGATTTGGAAACGGCTTCGGAATGCATTCAAAAGCGCGTTTTGCTTTACGAACGCGCCGGCGACAACCATTACGACATAATATCGGCGTTTATTAAAAGCATGCGCGGTTCCGATCCGGACGCTGCGATATATTATATGGCGCGGATGCTTTACGCGGGCGAGGACCCGAAATTTATCGCGAGGCGGATGGTCATCTGCGCGTCGGAAGACGTTGGCAACGCGGACCCGCGGGCGCTGCAGGTGGCGGTGGCGGCGATGCAGGCGGTAGAGTGCATCGGGCTCCCCGAATGCAAGATCAATATGGCGCAGGCAGCCGCGTACATCGCATGCGCCCCCAAATCAAACGCGTCCTGCCAGGCGATATTTAAGGCGTGGGACGACGTCGCGAAAGTCCAAGTGAAGGCGCTCCCTCCTTATCTGAGGGATTCGAGCCACGCGTCGCTTGCCAAATCAAGGGGCGGCGAAGCCGGCGAAACGCCTGATTATTTATATTCGCACGCTTATCCCGGAAATTACGTTCCACAGCAATACCTGCCCGACGAATTGAAGGACCGCGTTTATTACGAGCCGACCGACAACGGGTCCGAACGGAAAATCAAGGAAGCGTTGGCTAGGCTTCGGCCCGAACGTCCATACGGCTGAATAAAAATGAAAGTTGGTACCTGATGCTCGCAAAAATAACAAGCGGCGCGGTCATGGGAATCGACGGCTACCTGGTCGAGGCGGAAGTCGACGTCGCGCAGGGGCTTCCCGCCTTCGACATCGTCGGCCTGCCCGATTCCGCGGTAAAGGAATCGCGCGAGCGGGTCAGGACCGCGATCAGAAATTCGGGCTACCCGTTCCCGGTCAAGCAAATAACAGTTAACCTTGCGCCGGCGGACACGCGCAAATCGGGGCCTTCGTTCGACCTTCCCATCGCCGTCGGGATCCTGCATTGCATCGGGGTGATAAAAAACGAATCGCCCGAAGGCCTTTTTTTTTCCGGGGAGCTATCCTTAGACGGCATGGTGCGTCCGGTCAACGGAATCCTGCCGATGGTTTTAGCCGCTAAGGCGGGAGGAATGCGCGCGTGCTTCGTGCCTGAGGCGAATTCGGACGAGGCTTCGCTCGTCGAAGGAATCGATATTTTTCCGCTTAAGACTATTTCCGAACTCATCGGTCATTTCGAATCGGGCCGCATCGACAAGATCAACAGGAAGCCAAGCCAAAATCCGCATAGCGGCGACGACGGCGACTCCGTTGATTTCGCAGACGTCAAGGGCCAATCCGGCGTAAAGCGCGCTATGGAGATAGCCGCGGCGGGTTACCATAATTTGCTTATGATCGGTCCCCCGGGCGCCGGAAAGACGATGCTAGCAAACAGGATGCCGACGATCATACCTGGCCTCGACATGGACGAAAGCCTTGAGATAACTAAAATCTACAGCATCGCCGGCCTGCTCGACCACAAGAACGTATTGCTTACAAAGCGCCCGTTTAGGGCGCCGCACCACACTGCCTCGTACAATTCGCTTACGGGCGGCGGCAGGATTCCGATGCCCGGGGAAGTAAGCCTCGCGCACAACGGCGTCCTTTTTTTGGACGAACTGCCCGAATTCCAAAAAAAAGCGCTCGAAACGCTCCGCCAGCCGCTTGAAAACGGAAGCGTCACGGTGTCGCGGGTCGGGGGCGTATGCACGTACCCGAGCCAGTTCTTGCTTTTGGCGTCAATGAACCCGTGTCCCTGCGGTTTATACGGAACCGACAAATGCAAATGCATGCAGAATGAAATCCAGCGTTATCTCGGCAGGATATCTGGTCCGCTCCTCGACCGCATCGACATCCAGGTCGAGTCGGCGTCCGTCGAATACGACGAAATCGCGTCGGCAAAAGACGCCTCGGACACTTCCGC
>WREB01000176.1 GCA_009779525.1 Defluviitaleaceae bacterium | reverse complement strand
TGCCCCGTGAGCTCAGGAAAGGCGACCGCGTGTACGTGCGTTCGATGGGCCACACCGCCATAGTTTCGGCGCCGCCCGACGAAAACGGCGACGTAAAGCTTCAGGCGGGAATCATGAAAGTCAAAGTAAACGTCTGCGAGCTTTCGCTCGACGAATCCGAAGACGCAGAACGGAAAAAGGCGTACGCGGCCCAGGCAAGCGGCCGGATCGAAAAAAGCATGAACATAACCGCCGAAATCGACTTGAGGGGGATGGTCGCCGAGGACGCGGTCGAAAAGACGGACAAATACCTTGACGACGCGTTTCTGGCGGGACTAAGGTCCGTAACGATAATTCACGGGAAAGGGACCGGTGCGCTAAGAAACGCGGTGCACGCCCAGCTTAAGAATCATCCGCACGTGACGGAATACCGGCTCGGCAAGTTTGGCGAAGGCGAGCACGGAGTCACGATCGCGGAATTGAAATAAAAAAATCGGGATGACAGGATTTGAACCTGCGGCCTCAGCGTCCCGAACGCTGCGCTCTAGCCAAACTGAGCCACATCCCGTTGCACAAACGGCCAACGTCCGAAATCCTACCATTTCGCGTCAGCCGTGTCAACGAATGATTGCGCCGCGAATATAATTCGCGGGTTCAATTTGTTCGGCATTTTCATAAAAAGCGAACGATTTTTCCAAAACCGCTAAAAATTTACGCTTTTTAATTGAGAAACCTTCCGCGCTGCGCTAAAATGGTTTGCACGATTCATACGAGCGACAGGAAAGCGAAACATGCCGATGACCGTTGAAATTTTTCTCCCGATAATATGCGTAGGCGCGCTCGCGCTGGTGTTCGGCGCGCTTTTGGGTTTTTCCGCCAAGAAGTTCGAGGTGAAGGACGACCCGAAAATTTCGCGCGTAAAGGAGCTTCTTCCCGGCGTCAATTGCGGGAACTGCGGTTTCCCGGGCTGCGCGGCGTTCGCGAAATCGGTGGTCGCCGGCGCCGCGAGTTATAAGGACTGCCCGGCCGCGGGAGTCGAGGCAACGAAGGCGATCGCCGACCTGATAGGCGCCGACGCCGACGCCGCAAACCGCAAGGTGGCGTTTCTTCCATGCAACGGCGTCGACGACAACGTGGTCAGAAATTATTTGTACGACGGCCCGAAAAGCTGCGTCGCGGCGTCGCAGCTTGCGACCGGCGGCAACAAGTCCTGCAGGTACAGCTGCATAGGCCTCGCGAGCTGCCAGAACGCCTGTCCGTTCGACGCGATAAAGATGGTCGGAAGCATCGCGGAAATCGACCGCGCCAAATGTACGGGCTGCGGCAAGTGCGTCGCCGTCTGCCCCAAGGACATATTGAAGATTGTGCCGGACAAGGCGAAGGTGCGCGTTTTGTGCCATTCGATGGACACGGGTAAGCTCGTGCGCAAAAATTGCCGCGCCGGCTGCATCGGCTGCAGGATATGCCAGAACGCCTGCCCCGAAAACGCGATCACGCTTACGAACAACTTGGCTTCGATCGATTACGAAAAATGCACGCAATGCCTCGCCTGCGTCAGCAAATGCCCGGCGAAGGCTATCAAGGCCGTGCCGTAAAAAAGGAGCGTCGGCTCTGCACACGTTTAAGCGGGGAATATTCCCGAACGAAAAAAAAGAGCATACGCGGCTTGCGCCCGTTAACTTCCGTCTGCCCGCGACCGGATGCGAGATGATTTTCCCCCTCCTCCAGCACATGGGCGCGAAGTGCGAGCCGCTCGTCAAAAAAGGGCAGAAGGTCTTCGTCGGCGAAAAAATCGCTGACAGCGACGCATATATCTCCGCTCCGATACATTCGAGCGTTTCAGGGACAATCAAGGATATCGCGCCGTGCATAACGATCATGGGCACGGTGGTGGACTCGGTGATAATTGAAAACGACGGCGAGTTCACCGACTGCGGCGGAATAAAAAAACGCGACGGCTACGAAAAGCTGTCGGGCGCCGAACTAATTTCGATCATCAGGGAGGCTGGCATAGTCGGGCTTGGCGGCGCGGGTTTTCCCACGCACGTAAAGCTTTCGCCGCCGAAGGATAAAAAAATCGACACGATTCTGGTAAACGGCTGCGAATGCGAGCCGTACCTTACGACGGACAACCAGATAATGGTCGAGGAAGCCGAAAAGATAATCGTCGGCTTGCAGATCATCCAAAAAATAATTCCGGGCGCGGCGGGAGTCATCGCTATCGAGGACAACAAGCCGGTCGCGATCGAGACGATGCAAAAAGCCTGCGAGGACATACCCAACATAAAGGTCATCGTCATGAAGTCGAAGTACCCTCAAGGCTCGGAAAAACAGCTTATCAACGCGGCGACTAAGCGCAAAGTGCCCTCCGGCGGGCTTCCCGGGGACGTCGGATGCATCGTCAACAACGTCGACACCGTTATAGCGATCCAGCGCGCGGTGTTCCGGGGAAGGCCGCTCATGCGAAAAGTCGTGACGCTTACCGGCGACGCGATAAAAAATCCCGGCAATTACCACGTTCACTTAGGCACCCAGCTCAGCGACTTAGTCGACATGGTGGGCGGCCTCGCATGCAACCCTAAAAAAATCGTCACCGGCGGCCCGCTCATGGGGGTCGCGATTTTCGACACGCGGGTCCCGATAGTGAAGACGACGGGCGGCGTGCTTTTTCTGACCGAAAAGGAAGCCTACATCCCGCCCGAGGGCGCGTGCATCCGCTGCGGAAGCTGCGTCGACCGGTGCCCGATGGGGCTGATACCGATAGAGCTAAACACCGACGTGCTCCGCGAAAACAACGAGGCGTTCGTCGCCCACGACGGGCTCGAGTGCATCGAATGCGGAAGCTGCTCGTACATATGCCCTTCAAAGCGGCGGCTCTCGCAATCGATCAGGACCATCCGCAGGGCGGAGCTCGCAAAACGAAAAAGCGGCCAAGGAGCCTAAGGATTTGGAAAACCTAGTACTGACGGTTTCGTCGCCTCCGCACATATACGGTTCCGAAACCGCCGCAAAGCGGATGCGGGACGTGCTTGTCGCGCTTTCGCCGACATGCGTCCTTTCGATATACAACTACGGGAGCCCGGCGTTTCTCACGATATCCATCGCGATAATCACCGCGGTCATCTCGGAATATCTTTTCCAAAAAATAATGGGCAAAAAAGTCACGATCAGCGACTGCAGCGCGCTCATCACTGGGCTGCTTCTGGCGTTCAACCTGCCGCCCGAGGCGCCGTACTGGCTGCCCGCGATAGGCGGCGTATTCGCGATTGTCGCCGTGAAGCAGCTGTTCGGCGGGCTCGGCTCGAATTTCCTAAACCCCGCGCTCGCAGCCAGGGCGTTCCTGCTCGCCTCGTTCCCCGTCCACATGAACAACTGGACTTTTTCCGACGCTTCCGCTACTTCGACGGTGCTGGCGCAGGCGAAAGCCTACCCGATGATGCTCGCGAACTTCGACGGCTACGCGGAGCTGCTTTTCATGAAAACCGGCGGCTGCATCGGCGAAGTGAGCGCGCTCGCGCTTATCGCGGGAGGCCTGTACCTGATTGCGCGAAGGGTCATCAATTGGAGGGTCCCGGTGTTTTACATCGGGAGCTTCATGCTGTTCGCCTCGGTGTTCGGGAGGGAATCCTTCTTCACCGGAAACATTATCTTCGAAGTCCTTTCGGGCGGGCTGATGCTTGGCGCGTTCTTCATGGCGACCGACTACGCCACCTCGCCTATCACGCCGAACGGAAAAATCGTCATGGGCGTCGGCTGCGGCTTCCTCACGGTGATGATACGCTACTACAGCGGCTACCCCGAGGGCGTCAGCTACGCGATCCTGATAATGAACCTCTTCGTTCCGCTGATCGACAAATACGTTCGGCCGCGCGTTTACGGCAAGGCGAGAAGGCGATGAGGCACGTTCTAAAGTCCGCCGCGGTTCTTCTTGTCATTTCGGCGATAATCGCGGCGCTGCTTAGCGCTGTCAACCTCCTAACCTCGGGCCCGATTGAAAAACAGGCGCAAAAGGCGAGGGACTTGGCGATGGCCGAGGTATTAAGCGAGGCGGATTCGTTCGAAAAAAAAGAAGCGCCGCTTTCGGGAAGCATAACTGGAATTTACGAAGGGTTCGCGG
>WREB01000175.1 GCA_009779525.1 Defluviitaleaceae bacterium | reverse complement strand
TGCAGCGCCTCTGGGTTGGAAAGCGCGAGGAACGAATTGATTGCGACGCAGTCCCCGTCTTTAATCAACCCGACCGCGTCGCGCGCGCTTAGTATTTTAAACATCTCGCCCCGGTCAGTTGGTTGCTTATGTTGTAATTATATCATTTTTATTTTGCTTAGTGGCTCTATAATACTTATTCGGCAAGATTAACTTCATCATATTTTTTTGCTAAAATTTCTTCTATTGATATAAATTTCCATCCTAGAGATTCAAGTATAGGACGTTCTTCGTCCATGTGTTTGTGAAGCCCCTCGATACCGCCGTATTTTTCTAAAAGTAGTTCGCGGTTCCGCCTTACTTCAGCGACAGGGTCAACGTCAATATATAACATTTTTTTATTCTCCTTTGCTATATTTCCAATAACGCTTCCGGCGTTAACAAAACAGGTGTAAACAAATCGCTTCCCTCGTTATATTTTTGTATTTTTATAAATGTGTTTATTCCTAAATGAGCACAATTCCAGCTCATTAAATAATCCATTTCTGCAATTACGCAAACAGCTAAATGGAAACAATCAATTTTAGATTTGTCAGGTATGCTTAATAATGTTTGGTATTCATTTGCCAATTCCGAAATTTTTACTGACCTAGGAATAATTGCAACACCTTTTAGGAATTCTAACCGCCGTTTCGCTGCTTCAGAATTTCCTTGCAAGCATTCATCGATTACGTATTGACTTGTATACAAATCAAATTTATGTCGTTCATTTTCCCAAAAGAATATTGTCGCCGCCTGTCTTCCGGCAATAATCATATCACGGCTTGGCTTGCTTGTCGCTAAACTGGGAATAGTTGTTTCGATATACAAACTTTTCATAACCATTTCCGCACTTTTTTAAGTTTCTATATAAACATTTTAGTTAAACACACTTTACAACACCAAGTCTATTTAAAGTTTGTTACGTTTTTAAATTTCACTGTTTCCGTCAATTCCTTTTAATAATTATGAATAATTTTTCATTTCTTCATTTAACCGCGAAGATCTCCCTCGCGCGCTTGCTCCATCTCGCCACGAGCGGATACTGCGCGCGCGGTTCGCGCTGCTTGGTTTCTCTGAGCCTGAGGAAATATTTCAGCTTCGAGCCGCCGTAGCGCCCCAGGTTGGCGCTGACCGCGAGTATCAGCTTGCCCGACCGCTCGAAGTCAAGCTCGTCGAGTTTTGCCGCCGACGTCCTTCCCCCGTGGGCGCCGCTTTTTGATTTATACTCGCAAAACGGGCTTTCGGTTTCCCCGGCGAAGAAGCTGTATTCGTGGCAGGGGTTAAGCGAAAACTGCGCCATGATTTCCTGGTACAGCCTGTGAAGCGTCGCGTTGGCGGGAATTTCTAAATCCATCCAGACCGACTGGTTAAATTCGGATACGACCCTGAAGGTCATGACCATTCCCAGCGCCGCGGTCTCGACCTCGGGCTTCCACGCGCCGTAGTCGGGCTGCGAATGGAACGAAGCCACGATCGCGATAAGATCTTTTTTTAGCGCCTCGTACGGAAGCTGCTTTTTTACGTCGACATAGTTGGTCGAATCGGGCTTGACCCCGAAGTGTTCGAGGCCTATGTCAGTCAGGTAAAACTGCGAGCACGGCGCGAAAAACGCCGCGTTAAGCTCTTCGTCGTCGAACGCGGCTTCCAAAAAATATTTGATTTCCCTCTCGAAATTAAACGGAAGGATGTATAGCGGCCGGATAAGTTTTAAATAGTATCCGAACGGCGCGAAAAAATATCTGTCGAGCGCGATTCCCATCATGTAGGTCCCGGACAGAAACGCCGCGTTAAGCGCGTTAAAGCCGTCCTCGCCGGCTTCGTCGGAATCCTCCGCCTCCATGCCCATCTCGACGACGTCGTCGATCGTAAGGCCGAGCAAGTCGTACGCCTTTTGGAAGATTTCGTCCGTCTCCATCGGCTTTTTTAAAATAGACCTCACAAATTTTTCGCCGAAGACGGGTTCGGGCAGCGGTATCAGGTCTATCAAATTAAACGCCGCGTTTTGGATCGTCGCCTCGACTATTTCGCCAAAAAGAGCGGCGCCGCCGGATTTTAGCCGGGACGCCGCGTGCTTCGCGGTTTGAGCGCGGTTCGCGTATATCGAAGGCAGTTTTTCGACCAGTCCCATTCGGACCGCGACGCCGGTCAGGTAGGCGGCGTAATGCGGGTCCCTGAGGCTCAGCCGACCGGCCAGCTCCATCGCGAGCGAATCCTCGATGCCGTCGTCGTCGTACAGCTCGACCGGGTCCTTGCAAAACTCGACGGCTATCCTAAGGTCGGCGACGACAGGGTGCCTTTCTCTCGAGTATTCGACCATTTCATAGCCGACGCCGCTAAAACGCTTCGCCGAGCGCGGGAAAGCCGCCGGCATCGACTCAGCGCAGCACCCGTGCATCCGATTGCATGCCTCGATCAAATTTGCTGGGGTAAGCAGCGTTTCCTCGACGATCGCCGAGTAGAGCCATCTCCTGTAGATCGTCGATACGTGCGGAATAAGGCGGGCGCGCCGCCTCGCGTTGGAATCGAGATAGGCCTGACCGAAATATTTTTCGAAGATCATGTGGATCGAGTTTACGTATGCGGCGTGGCCAGGCTCCATCAATGACCGCTTTCAGATAATTTTATTGATTGTATCAGATTCGTAATGTTAAAATCAAACCGCAAAAAGCCGCAAGAGGACTTGGAATGGAAGCGGAACACAAAACGGAAGCGGCCGGCGAAACGCAAAGCGGCCTGCGCGAGCCTTCGCTCTACGCCGTCGTGCTGCACAACGACGAAGTGACCACGATGGATTTCGTGGTATCTGTTTTGGTTAAGATATTCAACAAGCAGCCCGCGGAGGCGTCCAACATAATGATGGACGTCCACGAAAACGGCAAGGGCGTGGCCGGCGTGTATACCTACGACATAGCGGTGACAAAAAAAAGCCAGGCTGACCGGCTTTCCGCCGAAAAGGGTTACCCGCTGCAGCTTAGCGTCAAGGAGGCCGCGCTTTGAAGCTCGACACGCTGACAAACCAGGTCTACGTGGTCGCCTTCAACGAGGCGAGGCTTCAGGGCCACGAGTACGTCACCCCCGAACACTTCCTGTACAGCGCGCTGATGTTCGACCTAGGGAAGGAAATCGTCGCCGAAAGCGGCGGGAGGCTCGAGACGATTCTCGAGGACCTCCAGTCGTTTTTCGAGACGAGGATGCCGAAGCGCGTGACTGAAAACCCCACCGAATCGTTTTCGTTCGTCCAGATGTTCGAGTACGCCGCGGCGCAGGCGCATACCGCGGGCAGGCAGCTCGTGACGCTTGGCGAATTGCTTTCGGCCATTTTTTTCCTGAAGGAATCTTTCGCCCAATATATATTGCTTAAAAACGGGATAGGCAGGCTCGACGCGAGGCGCCTTGAAGAGAGGCCGGCCGCCGAATCGGAGGGCGCCGACCGAAAGTCCGAAAGCATAAAGCATTTGCGCGCCTACACGACCGACCTTTGCGAGATGGCCGCGGAAGGCAGGCTGGACCCGCTTATCGGGCGCGAGGACATAATAGGGCGCACGATGCAGGTGCTGTGCCGCCGCCTAAAAAACAATCCGGTGCACGTAGGCGACCCCGGAGTCGGGAAGACCGCGGTCGTGGAAGGGCTCGCGCAGCGGATCGTGGAAGGAAGAGTCCCCGAGGCGCTTAAGGGTTCGACGATATTTTTGCTTGACATGGGGGCGCTCCTCGCCGGGACGAAGTACCGCGGCGACTTCGAGGAGCGGCTTGTCAAGCTGCTTGACGCGGCCGCAAAAACGCCGAAGCCGATCGTCTACATCGACGAGATACATTCGGTCGTGGGCGCGGGCGCGGTCTCGGGCGGCTCGATGGACGCGACCGGAATAATCAAGCCTTACCTGTCGCGGGGCGAGTTACGCTTCATCGGCTCGACGACTTTCGACGAATACAAAAAGCATTTCGAGAAGGACAGGGCGCTCGCGAGGCGCTTCCAGCGGATCGACATGGGCGAGCCTACCGTCGGCGAATGCAAGGCGATACTGGGCGGCTTGAAGGAGCGCTACGAAAAACACCACGGCGTCATATACTCCGACGAAATTATTTCGCT
>WREB01000174.1 GCA_009779525.1 Defluviitaleaceae bacterium | reverse complement strand
TCAAGCGCGCGAAATACGTCCCCAACGGAGGCCCCGACGGCGGTGACGGGGGGCGCGGCGGCGACGTCGTGTTCGTCGCGGATACCGGCGTCAATACGCTAGTCGACTTCAGGTACAAAAAAAAATTCGCGGCGGAGGCCGGGGCGGACGGGGCCGGAAACAACAGGACCGGCCGGGACGGTAGGGACCTTACGGTAAAGGTTCCCGTCGGCACACTCGTAAAATACGGCTGGGACGGCCAGGGGTTGGTTATGGCCGACCTGTCGAAGCCGGGCGAAAGCAGGGTGCTTGCCGCGGGCGGCCGGGGCGGCCGGGGAAACCAGCATTTTGCGACGCCGACGAGGCAGGCGCCCAAGTTTTCCGAGGACGGAAAAGCGGGCAAGGCGTACAATGTCACCCTCGAATTAAAACTTATCGCCGACGCGGGGATTATCGGCTTTCCTAACGCCGGCAAATCCACGCTCCTATCGCGCGTCACCAACGCGAACCCAAAAATCGCGGACTACAGGTTCACGACTCTGTCGCCGAACCTGGGCGTCGTCCGCCTCGGCTACGGAAACGAATTCGTGCTCGCGGACATACCCGGGCTTATCGAGGGCGCGAGCGGCGGCGCGGGGCTTGGCTTCGAGTTCCTGAGGCACATAGAGCGGACGCGCGTGCTGGTGCACGTGGTCGACGCGGCGCAAGTCGAAGGGGACGAACTGACGCCTGCGCAATCCGTCGAAAAAATAAACTGCGAACTGATAAAATATAACCCCGAACTGGCTAAAAGGCCGCAGATAATCGCCGCAAACAAAATCGATCTCCCCGTGCGAAGCGAGCTTATCGAGGAGCTCCGGAATTTCGCGAAATCAAGCGGATGGAAGTTTTGCGCCGTCTCCGCCGCCACCGGGGAGGGTCTTCCCGAATTGGTGCGCGCAGTATCCGAAATCCTTGCCGACTATCCCGAAAGCATTTCGTTTGAGCCGGATTACGAAACCTTCTTCGAACCCGAAACGAAGGAATCGCTAATAATAATCAACAAAGTCCGCGACGGATACTACAGGGTTGAAGGCTCGGGGATCGAGCGAATCCTCGGCTACACGAACATGGCGGACGAAAGAGGGTTCGCCTTTTTCCAGCGATTGATGCGCGAAAGGGGCGTGATCGCGAGGCTCGTCGAGCTCGGGATACAAGAGGGCGACACCGTGCAGATTTACGAGCACGAATTCGACTATTATCCGTAAGTTTTTTGCAAAAAAAATCTGGAGAGGCGTACAAATGACAAGCAAACAGCGCGCGCGCCTTAGGGCTGTCGCGCAAAAAACGGAGCCGGTTTTGCAAATCGGAAAACAGGGAGTGACTCCCGAAGCCGCGATGAATCTCGAGCAGGCGCTCGAGGCGCGGGAGATCGTAAAAATATCGGTGCTGTCCAACTGCGAGGCGGAGCCTTGCGAAGTCGCAAAAACGCTCGCCGGCCGCACGCGTTCGGAATGCGTCCAGGTGATCGGCCGTAAAATCGTGTTGTACAGGGAATCGAAAACGAAAAAGGACAAGCTTAAATTCGCGGCGGAACGCGGCAAATAGCCGACCGGTGTTTTAAATATTGGGAACATGCGCTATAATGAACGCGCAAAATGAAATACCCATCGGGTTTTGCTATAGGGGGACGCGGATGAAAAAGAAATTGAGTTTGGCTCTCGCCTTGGTTTTTATATTTAATTCCGTCTTAGCCTTTCCCCATAAGCCGCCGTTCGAAACATACGCGGCCTTAACATCCAACATGCTGCGGATGAATCCGGAGGCTTCGGAGCATCTTCGCATCGGCTCCAACAACAAACCCGTTTTGTATTTCGAGCAATCCGCGCGCACCGACATAATCACGCTTTACTGGGACCTGGGCGTCGGCCCCGGCGCCGCTTTTACCGACGGAATTTACGTGCTCCGTTATTTCGTCGAGTCCGATTCTAGTCTGTACGCGGACAAAATCGAGCTCACCGTCCATAAGTTCAACACGCATTTGATGGTCAACTACAACGTTTACGAATGGAGGGGCGGAAGGTACGTAAACGTCGCCGACCAGACGCACCCCGGCTTCGACCAGAACACGCTCGACTACCGAGTGCATACGATATACGACCCTTACGGGAGGGATTATATCCCGATCACGGAATTCTTTTTCCCGGGCTCCGGAATGGCGCCGAGGCAGCCTGCGACTTCGGGACCGGTCGAGACGTCGCCGTTTCGCGTGAACGACCGCGACCGCTACGCAAGCGCCGACCTTCAGCCCTACCCTTACAACCCAAATAAACCGCACAACAATATTTATTACGACAACGCCGCAAACCGCGCCGCGCTCGGGCGCCTTTCGCCAAGCTTCAACATTGATAACGGCGACGGGTTTTCGTTCCAGTACAAGGGCCGCACGACGCATTTCCTCTGGAGCGGGAATAATTTTTACGTCACGACCAACCGGATTGAAAAAGGCTATATCTACGATTTCCAGCTTGAATACTACACGACGGCCGCGATAAATTCGGAATACGGTTCGGTAAACGGCTTTTACCTGAACGGGTACGAGCAGACGCGAAACGGGAGGAACCAAGGAAACGGTTCCCCGAAGCACGACATCTTTTATTTTTTCGGCGGGTTTGACGACAGGAACAACTTCGTGTTCCCCTTTTCGCGGACAAACGACGCGAATTACGACTACAACACCATCTTCGAATACTCGAACGACCCGCACGCGTATTTGGTCCCGCCTCCGGGCGTCGAGTACGACAACTCGAAGCTGCCACTTACGGGCGATCTGACGGTCGACAGCGGAAGGGTCCATCCCGGCGACTACTCAAACGACGGCGAGATAAACGGAATGGACGTCCGGCTGGACATGCCGAAGACTTTCGTCAACAACCCGGGCGACCCCAACCTCGGCAGGTTCGTCGCGATTACGGAAATTACCGCGGCTAACGCGAACGACTTCAACCTGCCGCTCCCGATGGAGATAAACTTCATTCACGCCGGCAAATCCGAATTTTCGTTTGAAATCAGGGTCGACGACATAAAAGACTTGTCCAATCCGCGGGTTTCGTCCGGGGACGCGGTGCTGTCCGATACCGAAATTTTAACGAGCCTCGGGACCGGTTCGCAGGACCGCATCTGGCTCCGCGTGACGGAATTGACGCCCGGTTTGATCTATACCGCCGAGATTTCGCACAGGGAGCGCGCGCCTGCGGACAGGAACAGGTTCTTCGCGGGCATTTCGAATCTGACCGGCAGGGACGGCGGAATGGTTCACACATTTTTGGAATATTGGATCGTGCCGACCGACATAATGCGCGAAGTCGTGGTTAAACCGTACGGCTCGAGGGCGGATTCGCCGCAGAGCGGCTGGTACACGCTTTATTCGCCGAGCGACCCGAGGCAGATGCAGACCAAGGAGGCGAACGGGCTCCAGGAAATAATGTTCGAGATACCGGACACGCAGCTGGACTACCGAATAGCGTTTTCCAGGACGGGGCCGCCGACTCCGGGCAACATACTCAATGTGCTTACGGGCTTCTCCCAGGAAATATGGTACGAAAACACCGCGGTTCCGGCCAACGTCGGGATCCCGAAGAACCTGACGATCGAGGACGTGAAGCTTGAGCTCAAGCCCGCGCTGCCAGACGGCATGTGGGGGGATCTTTCTTTCACAGCGAAATGGGACATCGGTTTGACCGATCGCGTCAGGCAGATGATAGCCGCCTCGCCCGACGGCGAGGTGACGATCGAGTATAAACTGTTTTACAACGACAGGCCCGATAACAGAAGCGACTACGCCACCGTCTACGTGACGATCACGGAAAGCGTGCCGGGCGGGGACCTGACCGTCAGCTACGAGACCGACGAGCCGCTCCTCGTCATAAAAAATCCCGTTTCGACGCTTAACTCGCGGCCGGACCCGATGTCGCCGATCCAAAACGCCAGGTTTTACTACGCCGAGATCGAGTTCATGACCGACGCCGCCCATATCAACGCGACGACGGACGCCCCCGACAGGGTGCCGCCCGACCAGCTGAGATGGGAGGACTCGCTTTTCTATTACCCCAACGTTTATTTTTTCCAAGTATCCGCGGTCGCGTGGGGATGGGTCGATCCGTTTACGGGCGACCTGGACCTTTCAAACAAACTCATCGAAAGCATTTATACCTC
>WREB01000173.1 GCA_009779525.1 Defluviitaleaceae bacterium | reverse complement strand
TCGGCAAAAGAATACATCGTCGGGCGCTACGGGGCCCCGTACGCGGCGGCCGAACGGCCCCAGTACAAGTCGAGGGGGCGCAGCCAGGACGCGCACGAGGCGATAAGACCGACCGAAACGTTAAGGGCGCCGGAAACCGTGAAGGATTCGCTGACGCGCGACCAATACCGTCTGTACAAACTGATATGGGAGCGTTTCGTCAGCAGCCAGATGGAGCCCGCCGTTTACGATACGCTCCAGGTCCGAATCGAATCCGATGGAAAGGGTTCCCACGTTTTTCGCGCGGGCGGCTCGGTCCTTAAATTCGACGGATACCTTTCTGTGTACAGCAAGAACGAGGAAACCGAACGCGACGTCCGGATGCCGGAGCTTGCGGCGGGCGATAAACTTACGCTTGTCGGCGCCCATCCCGAGCAGCACTTCACGCAGCCGCCCCCGCGCTTTTCCGAGGCGCAGCTGGTCAAGACGATGGAGGAGCTCAGCATCGGAAGGCCCAGCACCTACGCGGTAATAATTTCAACTCTCGTTTCGCGCGGATACCTGCTTCGCGAAAGCAAACTGTTCTTTCCGACGGAGCTTGGCGAAATCGTAAACGAAATCATTTCGGAAAACTTCAGCGATATCGTCGACGCCGAATTTACCGCTCGCATGGAGGATTCGCTCGACAAAGTGGAGCTCGGCGAGCTGGAATGGAAAAGCATCGTCCGAGGCTTCTACCCCCCGCTCGAAAAAAAAATCCGCGAGGCGGAAGAAAAGATCGGCAACATAGAGATAAAGCCCGAGGAAACCGATATACCCTGCGAGCATTGCGGCAGGCTGATGGTCGTAAAATTCGGGAGGTTCGGCAAGTTCCTCGCCTGCCCCGGCTTCCCGGAATGCAGGAACGCGAAGCAGCTGCTCGAGGAAGCCGGGGTCGAATGCCCCGCCTGCGGCGGCAGGGTGCTGATAAAAAAATCGAAGAAGGGCCGGCGTTTTTACGGCTGCGAAAACAATCCCAAATGCGATTTCATATCGTGGAGCATGCCGACCGGCGAAAAATGCCCTGAATGCGGCGGCTACCTATCGATCAAGGGAACGAGGCAGCGCCGCGCCGCCTGTCCCAACGCCGCCTGCGGATTTTCCAAACCCATCGAGGAAGACGACGACGAATAAAAAAGGGCCTCTCGGCCCTTTTTTTTCGCTTTTTTATAGTGCGGGAAGCTTTATCTCGACTTCCTTGTTCGTTTGGGACGACCTGTATATCCCGTCGCAAATCGCCTGGTTGTATAGCGACTCGATCGTGGGTATCGGCGAAGGCCCTCCGGTTTTCACGGCTTCGCAAAACGCCCTGACTTTATTGTAGAAACGGTCGTCGGACGGCTGCCTTAGCGGAACCGACGTTTCGCACAGCTGGCCCGCTATGTCGTTGTACAGGAAAATCGGGCCGATCGTGCCGTCCCAGGCGCCGCCCCAGCCGGTTCCGACGCCGGCCGGCTTGATTTTTAACCCCGCCTCGGTCCCGAAAAACATCGTGTCGCCCATCTTGTCCATGTGCATCGCCCACGACATGCGGAAATCGAGCGCGATCCCGCCTTCCAGCCTGATGAACGCGACCGAGAAGTCGTCGACGTCGAACTCCTTGTGGTCCTTGCAATACTTCGGGTTTTTTCCGAATCGGTCTGAGGCGAACGCCGAAACGGTGAGCGGTTTGGGGTAGCCCACCGCGGAAAGCACCATGTCTAGCGAATAGCATCCGATGTCCGCAAGCGCGCCGACTCCCGCCAAATCCTTTTTGATGAACGTGCCGCCGGGAATGCCGCGCCTCCTGCCGCCGCCCGTCTGTATGTAGTAGATTTCGCCGAGAACGCCCGAACCGACTATTTCGCGCACGAGGTCCATGTTGGGGTCGTACCTCGGCTGAAACCCTATCGTAAGGATCTTCTTTTTCTTCTTCGCCGTCTTGTACATCAAAAGCGCGTCGTCGAGCGTCACCGACATCGGTTTTTCGCAGAGCACGTGCGCGCCTGCGTTAAGCGCCGCTACCGCGCATTCGGCGTGCGTCGTGTTGTACGTGCAGACGCTCACCGCGTCAAGTCTTTGCGAGAGCAGTTCGGCGTTGTCGTCGAACGCCTTTGCGCCGGCCTGCTTGAACCTCTCGAAAAAAGCCTTGGCCCTGCCGGGCACGATGTCCGAGCCCCCGACCACCTCCACCTCGTCGCTAAGCCTCAGGTACGAATTCATGTGCGCTCCGGCGATGCTGCCCGTCCCTATTATGCCTACGCGCAGTTTTTTCTTTTTGACCGCCATTTCAACCTCCTTATTTTTTTTAGTATAAATTCGACAATTTCGCGGCGATGTCCCTGTAATTCATTTGCTGCGCGTTTTCCCTCAGCCAGTCGACCAACTCGCCGCCCGTTTCGTAGCCGAAGCGGTCCAGCTCCTCGACTAAGGCGTCGACGCGGTCCATATCGTGTATAGCGCAAGCCTCCGCCAGTTTTGACAAAACGCTTTCGTCGGGTTCGCTTTTTTTCGGTTTGACCGCGCCGGACTCGAGTTTCGCGATCGCTTCCTTTATGCCTGAGACCAGTTTCGCCGCCGTTTCGCTTAGCGCGGCGGTGTTTTCGCTCGCGTATTCTACGTCCCCGGCCTTGGCCGCCGTTTCCAGCGCCTCCGCCATTTCGGCGACGATGTCGGCCGCAATTATTCTGCTCGAGCCCTTGAGCCCGTGCACCGCCGTCGAATAGCTTTTCAACGTTTCGCCCTTAACTTCGCGTATCGCGTCGAGAAGCGGTTTCGCGTTCGCCGCAAACGACTTTAAGATTCCGTAATATGACCGCTCGTCGCCTTCGCAAAACGCGACGCCCTTTTTAATGTTCAACCCGTACAGCCGTCCGAACGCGGACCAGTCAAGCGTCTCGCCCGGGCTAGTCTTGGGACACGCGTCTTCGCTTTCGCTTGAACATTCCTTTTCCTTTTTTTCGTCGCGGACGAACTCGCGTATCACGGAATCGAGCCGCTTCGCGTCGATGGGCTTCGATACGAACGCCTGGAACCCCTTGGATATGAACATTTCGTCGTTGCCGACGATCGCGTTCGCGGTGAAGGCGATTATGGGGATGTTTTCGGCGTATTTCGTACCGAGGCCGCGTATTTGCCTGGCCGCTTCTATCCCATCCATCTCGGGCATCATGTGGTCCAGGAAAATCGCGTCGTAAACCGTTTTTTGCTCGGATACGGCCTTTATCGCCTCCCTGCCGCTTGTCACGCAGTCGATTTGCATCCCGTAGGGCTTCATCAATCCTTTGGCGACTCTCAGGTTGGTCGGGACGTCGTCGACGACAAGCACCTTCGCGTAAGGCAGCCATGCGTATGTCAGCTTCGACGCGTCGTGGCCCCTGTGCTTTACATAACTGCTTTTCATCAGGCTTTCGGCGACCGAGGGGCCAATCGTCTCGCAGCTTACGGATTTTTGCCTGATCTTAACCGTAAACACGCTGCCCTTTCCGTAATCGCTTTTTACGGTGATTTCACCGTCCATCAAGTCGACGATGCGTTTTGCGATCGGAAGCCCCAGCCCCGTCCCCATGATCCGCCGGTTGGCGGCCATATCCATTTGGGCGTAGTCTTCGAAAAGCCTTGAAATATTCTCTTCGCTGATTCCGATTCCCGAATCGCTAAACACGGCGGTCACCCAGACGTCCGTTCCGTCGGGTTCGCTTAATAGCGAAAATCGTACTTGACCCTTATGGGTATATTTAAACGCGTTCGAAAGAAGGTTGCAAAAAACCTGCCTGACCCGCAGCTCGTCGCCGTAAAGCCTGGAGGGAAAATCCCCGCCGATTTCGAGCGAAAAGTCTATCTCTTTGTCGCCCGCGTGCATGACGCACTGAGTGACCGCGTCGTTGATCATGCTTGGCGTTTCGTATTCCGCGGAAATCAACTCGAATTTGCCGGTTTCGATTTTCGAAATGTCTAAAATGTCGCTGACTAAACTAAGCAGCGTAGCGCCTGCGTCGTTGATCTTTTCGAGGTTGGTTAAATCGTCTTCGTCCATATGGCTCGATTTTAGCGATAGCTCGGAAAGCCCGAGTATCGCGTTTAGGGGCGTGCGCATTTCGTGGCTCATGTGCGCGAGAAAAACCGTCTTCGCCTGGTTGGCGCTTTCGGCCTGTTCGGTCAGGATCCCCTGCTTCTTGTTCGCGGCGCGGCT
>WREB01000172.1 GCA_009779525.1 Defluviitaleaceae bacterium | reverse complement strand
CGCTATTCGCACAGGCAGTTCGACGCGATCACCGAACAGTTTTCTAAAATCGGGACCGGATACGGCCATCCGATGGTCGTCGGCGAATACGAGCAAGGCTACGACTGGATGCACCAGGGCGAGGGCTACCTGTTTTTTTATTTGCTTAACTTAGCCGATCCCGCCGACGAACGGAACGTACGGCGCTCGCAAAAATACGCGGGCTTCCTCATGAACGAGGGATTGCCGGACGGCTGCGCAAACTACGATTACGATAGCAAAGCATTCAAATGCTGTTATATAGGGAGCATGGGCGCCGGAAAACGCTTCTTCGACAAGCGCCCTTGGTCTTGGGCCGACTGGAAGGACTGGTACGGGCTTCCGTACTACGACATACCCGGGATAAAAACGATCGAGGACATCAAGCAGTCGCCGAACGCCCTTAAAATGGCCGAGGCGATGTGCGAAAGGCTCTCCGAAAGCGACACGGTGGTCAACCTTTCCGCGACCGCGATGATAATGAACGCGTACCTCCATACCGGCGAAGCTAAATATAAAGACTGGATAAGCGGCTACGCCGGGGCGTGGAGAGAGCAGACCCGGTTAAACGGCGGCATAATACCCGACAACAGGGGACCGTCCGGCGCTTTCGGCGAAAAAATGGCGGGCAAGTGGTACGGGGGCTATTACGGCTGGACTTGGCCGCACGGTTTCGCCTCGATGTCGGACCCGATAGCGATTGCTTGCGAATGCGAGACGCTGCTCGAACGCGACGCGGGAAACATGGATCTGCTGCGGTCGCAGTTTCAATTGCTTTCGCAAAAGGCGGTCATGCAAAACGGGACGCTGTATTTTCCCGCGAAATACGCCGAGCCGGGACGCGTCCAGGAATACTTCATGCTCGAGGGCCGTTTTTTGGAAGATTCGCGCCAAAAGACGACGGATAATCCCAAATACAAGCGCCTTCTCGAAAAAGAAGGCTGGTACGAGTTCGCCCCGTTTACTAGCAAAGCCTCGGTGACGCATCTTTGGTTCGTAACGCGCGAGAAGCGCGACATGGATTTTTTGGAGTCCATCCGCGACGGGTCGAACCGCGATTGGGAAAATTTGAACGCGGGTTATTCGAAATATCTGGGAGGCAACGACCAAACCTGGATCAATTACTTGAGCGGCGGCCTGCCTGGCTATCCCGAGCAGATAATGGGGCACGGGCTCAAGCAGGTTTACGGCCGGCTCAAGGATATTTTCGAGGACAAACAGCCCGCGTCCGAATACGGGGACTATTATTTGCAAATGCGAAACCCCGTGTCCGTCGAGGGGCTCGTGCAGCTTACGATGGGGGGGCCCCATCCGCTATACAACGGCGGCCTCGCGCTCGTATCGGTCATTTACTACGACGCGGCGGCGAAAAGGCCGGGCCTTCCGCCGGACGTAGCGGCCTTGGTTTCGCGAATAAACGGCGAAGGCATCGAACTTACGCTCGTTAACCTGCACCCCGCCGCGCCGCGAAGCCTAATCGTCCAGGCGGGCGCCTTCGGCGAACACGAGTTCGAATCCGCCGAAATAATTTCCGGCGGACTAATCGGCGGCGCGGCCGGCCAGCCGGTAAACGATAAATTCCTTTTGATCGACCTACGGCCGGCCGGCATAATTCGCCTTTGGCTCAAAATGAAAAGATACGCCAACGTCCCGGCGTACCAAAGGCCTTTTTGATGGAACCGTTAAAGCAAAAGATCAAGAATTTCTATTGGGGGCTCGACGGGAGGAAGATCCCGCTCGGGCTCGGATGCGCGTGGATCGGCCGAAGCGCCGATTTCAAGGCGGACGCAAGCCTTCTTGAACGCTGCTACGAAGAGGGCGCCAGGTATTTCGACACTTCGCGGAGCTACGGCGAAAGCGAGGCCGCGCTCGGGGTGTTTTTCAAGGGAATTGAACGCGAAACTTTTTTCATCGCCACGAAGTCGCGCTACGATTTCAAGGAGCCCGGCGCCTTCGAAGCCTTCAGGCAGCGGTTCTATCAAAGCTTCGAGCGCCTCGGCGTCGAGAAAATCGATCTGTTCCAAATCCACGACACCGAAAATTACGACGTCTGCGTCGATACCGTCATCCCTTTTTTGGAAGATCGCCGCGCGGAGGGTTTGATCGACTACATAGGCTTCGGGATGCGCTCGCTCGTCGAGCACCAAAAGGCGATGAAATCCGGCAGGGTCGACTCGGCGTTAAGCTACGGCGACTACTACCTTACCAACCACGGCGCGGCAAACGCGATCGCGGAGGCGAAGCGGCTCGGGATTTGCTTCATAAACTCGTCGCCGATGATGTTCGGCTTATGGAAGACGGACGCGCCGACCTACCGGGGCGGGACAACCTCGGACCACAGATACCATTTGGCGAATCGCATGAAGGCGCTTTGCAAATCGATCGGCGTCGACATAATCGCCGCGGCGTTGCAGGATTCGCTGCATGATAATGACATCGACATTCTCCTAAACGGGATCGCCCGCCCGGACAACCTCGAGTCCACGCTAAGGGCGATGCGGACGCAAATATTTCCCGAGCAATGGGCGCAAATCGACGCGCTAAGGCACACGTTCGAGGATTTTTACGATCACATAATATAAGGGGGGCCGCGTGATGAAGTACAACATGCGCGAGATCGGCGAGGCGCTTAGGTTGGAAAACGACAATCACGAAAAATTCCAAACGCATTTCGCGAACGAAACCAAACTATCGCAAATAAGGCGCGAACCCCGCTTTGCCGAAATGCTTGCGGCATATAAAAGCAAAGGGGACGAGCTTGAGGGGACTCCGATCAAGTCGATATTGTTCAGCCAATACAAGGATTTCGAATCGACCGGCGAAAGGGAAAGGTATACGGTCCCGTATATGGAACGGCGCGAACGGCTTAGCGCATTCGCATTGCTTTCGCTTTTATACGGGGAGGAGCGGCGCTACCTAAACGAACTAGAGGACGCGATATGGGCGGTCTGCGACGAATATACCTGGTGCTGGCCGATGCACATATACAGGGGGAGTTTAGCCGTCGTCGAAACGGGCGGAAACCATATCAAGGACGGGCTTTACGAATCCACGCGCCGCCCGCACTACCAGCACATCGATCTGCTCGCCGCGGAAACGGCAAGCGTCCTCGCAGAAATCATAAGCCTCAACAAAAGCCGCCTGACCCCGCTCGTAGTCGACCGGGCCGTCCGCGAAATAACCGCGCGCGTATTCGATTCGTTCCTCGACTTCAACAATTTTTGGGACTGGGAAACTTGCGACATGAACTGGGGATCGGTTTGCGCGGGCGGAATCGGCTCCGCCGCGATGTATCTGATAAAAGAATGGCACGTGCTTACGCCCCTCATCTTCCGCTGCGTCGCCGCGATGGACGCTTTTCTCGGAGGATTTCCGGACGACGGGGCGTGCCTCGAGGGGCCGCTTTACTGGAACTACGGCTTCGGCCATTTCGTCTACTTCTCGGAGCTGCTCCTAAGACGCACGGGCGGGCGGATAAACCTTTTCGATTCCGATAAGGCGCGCGCGGTCGCCAATTTCCAACAATACGCGGTAATGCCTGGCGGCAGGGCGATTTGCTTTTCCGACTGCGGGCAGCGCTACACCGGCGACGTCGGCATTACGCACTACCTAAAGTCCGTCTACCCGGAAATAAACTCGTCTTGCGCTTCCGGCCAGAGCGAGTCGGGCTTCATCGCGGCGCTTAGGGCTCTGTTTTGGTCCGACGAAAAATTAGCCGACGCCATCCAGCCGGATTTCACGCGCGCCTTCAGGGACGCGCAGTGGTTCATAAGCCGTGCGACGCATGCCGGGAAGACCGCCGTTTTCGCGGCAAAGGGCGGACACAACGAAGAACCCCACAACCACAACGACCTCGGCCATTTCATACTGCATTACGACGGCGTCAACCTGCTCGACGACTTGGGCGCCGGCGAATACACGAAGGATTATTTCGCCAACCGCTACGATTATCTGTGCGCCTGTTCGCGCGGGCATTCGGTCCCGATCATAGGCGGGGCGTACCAAAAGGCAGGCAGGGAATGGAAAACGGAATTGGTCGGCGCTAACGAAGCAGACAATGCGTTTTCGATCGACTTAACCGGGGCGTACGGCTGCGACGACTTGCGGTCGCTGATACGCGAGTTTAAATTTTCGCCCGAACAAAAAGAGCTTAAGCTAACCGACCGATATGCGTTCG
>WREB01000171.1 GCA_009779525.1 Defluviitaleaceae bacterium | reverse complement strand
TTGCGCTGCCCCCAGCATATCGAGATACCCCTCGCGCTTAAGGAGGTCGCCGGGGCGTTTAAATGACGTCTGGCGGGCGACGCGGCTTGGCGAAGGCGATTTGTTCCGCGGCGGTTTGTTCCGCTGCGATTTGTTGACACAAAAAAACCGTGATGATAATATGATTACCGAAATCCGGGCGATTAACTCAGTTGATAGAGTGCCATCTTGACGTGGTGGAAGTCGTGGGTTTGAGTCCCTCATCGCCCATACCGAAAGACGCGTTAGCGTCTTTTTTTTTGAGGTGAACACCGTTGGTCGAAAAAAAAATAATCAGGCTCGAAGACGCTTCGATAACGCTTGAAAGACTGCTCGAAACGCTGCGGGTCGGCAGAGACGACGAGGACGCCGGAAAGATCGGCGAAATGCTCGCCGAAGCGTTAGGTATCGCAAAGCCCCTGGCGCTTTACGCGACGGCTAAACCCGAGGCGCAGGGGGGCGCCGTATTGATTAACGGCGTCAGGTTCGAGGACGCGTTCGTCGGCGAAAAGTTATGCCACCAGGAAAAAGTGGTGCTTTACGTCGCGTCGTGCGGAGTCGAGGCCGACGAATGGGCCGCGCGCTACGACGGGTTTTTCGAACAATTCGTGGCGGACGCGGTGAAGCAGCTATTGCTCGGCCTCGCGATGGAAAGGCTTTCGATCGAGGTCGCCAAGCTATACGACCCGAAAAAAAGCGTTTCGCATATCAACCCGGGCTCGCTCGAAGTTTGGCCGCTGACGAGGCAGCGCATGCTGTTCGACGCGCTTGGCGGCGTCACCGGCGACATCGGAGTCAGACTCACCGAGAGCTGCCTGATGGTCCCTAACAAATCCGTTTCGGGAATCATGTTCGAAACGGCCGAACATTACGAAAACTGCCAGCTGTGCCCGCGTGAAAACTGCCAGGGCCGGCGCGCCGAATACGCGCCGATGTGGAATTAAGGGGGATTTGTCTATGAGGAAGCTGCCTGTCGCGCTGCAGATGTACACGGTCCGCGACTTCGCCGAAAAAGATTTCGAAGGGACGCTCGCCGCGGTAAGCGAGCAGGGCTACGACGGGATTGAGCTCGCGGGCACCTACGGGCTCGGGTTTGAGGAAATAAAAAAGGCGGCGGACAAGCACGGGCTCCCGATTATTTCGGCGCACGTCCCGCTGCCAGAACTCGAGGCGAACGCGGAAGCAACCGTCAAAAACTATATTTCGCTCGGCTGCGGATACGTGGCGATCCCCTGGGTTACCGCGGGTTATTTCGGCGACGCCGGCGCGCTTGCCAACACGGTCGGCGTTTTCACGAAGATCGGCGAAACATGCAACGCCAACGGCGCCGTCCTTCTATACCACAACCACGATTTCGAATTCGTCACGCTTCAAGACGGAAGTTTCGGGCTCGACTACCTGTACGCGAGCATTCCCGCAAATATATTGCAAACGCAGCTCGACACCTGCTGGATCAGGGTCGCCGGACAGGACCCGGTCGAATACGTCAAAAAATACGCCGGGCGCTGCCCCATCGTGCACCTTAAGGATTTTTACCGCGAGGGCGAGACCGCTGGTAAGTTTATTTTGGCGGAGCACGAAAAAAAGGCGGGCGAAGCCGCCCGCCGCGCGTTCGAGTTCAGGCCCGTCGGGCACGGCGTGCAGGACTTTCCGTCGATTCTCGCGGCCTCCGTCGAAAGCGGAGCGAAATGGGTCGTCGTCGAGCAGGATACCGCTGTGGGCATGACTTCGCTTGAGGCGGCAAAAGAAAGCCGCGAATACCTGAGGGGGATTGGCTGGTAGTGGACGCCGAAATCAAACCGATCCGAAAACCGTGGAAAGGATCGATGACCGCCCGCGAACGTTTTAAAAGGCAGCTGAACTTCCAGCCGGTGGACCGCTCGTTTAACATGGAATTCGGCTATTGGCAGGAAAATTACGAGCAGTGGGATTTATTTATAGACAACGGGATCAAACACGAATGGCAGGCGAACCGTTTCTTCGCGTTCGACCCGATCGGCGGATTCGGCGGCAACGTCTGGATGCATCCCGGCTTCGAAAACAAGGTGATCGAGCGCCGCGGCGAAATCATCGTGATGCAGAACCACGACGGGCTGACCGCCGAGATAGCCGCCGACAACCATTCCACGATACCCCATTTCATCAAGTCGTCGATAAAGACGCCCGACGACTGGAAGCGCGTCAAAGAAGAAAGGTTTCGCGTCGGCGATCCCGTTCGCGTTCTCGACATAGAAAGGCTAAAAAAAGATCATCCGCCCGACAGGGATTATCCGCTTGGCATCGGGACCGGCTCGATGATCGGGCGGATCCGCGACATGCTTACGTTCGAGGGCGTCTGCTACGCCTGGGCCGACTATCCCGACATGCTTGACGACATGGTCGAGACCGCGTGCGTTCTCGTCGAAAACTCGCTTGACCAGGCGCTCGGCGCCGTCGAGTTCGACTACGCGAGCGGCTGGGAGGACATCTGTTTCAACTACGGCCCGATACTTCCGCCTTCGTTTTTCCGCGACATCGTGGCGCCGAGGTACAAAAGGATCCGCGACAAGCTCCACAAACACGGCATATACATCTGGTATACCGACTGCGACGGCGACGTGAGGCCGCTGCTCCCGATTTTTTTGGAATCGGGCATAAACTGCCTGTTCCCCTACGAAGTGAATTCGTGCGCCCATCCCGGCGAGCTGCTCGACGAATACGAGGGGCTTCGCATCATGGGCGGCGTGGACAAGATGCAGCTTATCGCCGGAAAGGAAGCGACGAAAAAATACCTGGAGTCGCTGGTCCCGTACGTGGAGCGCGGCGGGTTCATACCGTTCGTCGACCACAGGTGCCCTCCGGACGTCACGCCGGAAAATTATCTGTACTACTTAGATTTAAAGGAAAAAATGTTCGGGATGAAATAAATCAAACCAGCTTAAAAGTCAACTCGCGGTTTGTTTCGTCGACTTCCTCAAGCATAACTTTATGCTTTCCGCCGGGCGCCATCTTGCGCCCGGTTTTTTTATTGCTGTTGACATACGCGCCCGCTTCCTTATCGAACGCGTATCCCGCGGCGCGAAGCTTCTCGGCCGGAACCAACCCCTCGACGGTGTCGGGCAGCGTCACGTAGACCCCCCACGCGACGACGCCGGAGACGACGCCGGAGTAAACGCTCCCTTCTTTTCCGCGCATGTACTGGACTTTCTTAAGCTTCGTTACTTCCCTCTCGAGCGACTCCGCGAGGCGTTCGGACTGCGAGCACGACGCGCAGACTTCGGGCAATGCCGCATTCAGCCTATCCGCTTCGCCCTCGCCAAATCCCGCGATATGCATTTTGATTATTCGGTGGATTAACAAGTCGGGGTAGCGCCGTATCGGCGAAGTAAAGTGGCAGTAGTATTCCGAAGCGAGCCCGAAGTGCGACGTCTCGGCCGGCGAGTACCTGGCCTGCGGCAGGCTTCGTAGAATCGACTGCGAAAGTATGTATTCGAATTGGCTCCCCTTCACCCGCTCGAGCAGCTTCTGCAGCGCGAACGAAAGGTTAGCGTTCGTTTTTATCGGGAACCCCATCGATTTGGCCGCCGCGGCTAGCGACTTCGCCTTAATTTTGTCCGGCTTTTCATGCGACCTGTAGACGAACGGCGCTTCCAGCCAATAAAAATGTTCGGCGACGGTTTCGTTGCAAAGGATCATGAACTCCTCGATTATTTCGGTGGCCTCGTTTCGTTCGTACTGGCCGACGTAGACGGGCCAGCCGCTTTCGTCGACGCGTATCTTCGTTTCGGGAAAATCGAATTCGAGCGCTCCCTTTGCCCTGCGTTTTTCCTTCAGGATAGCGCGCAGCCGGTTCATCGAATGGAAATACCCGCGCCAGCCCCCTTCCGGCTCGCTTTCGCTTTCGCCTTCGCAGGGACCTCGTCCAGATTCTTCGGTGTTTACTCCGTCGAGAATTTCCTGTACACGGCCGTACGTGAACCTCACCTTGCTTCGCACAACCGACGGCAATATTTCATGGGACAAAACGGTCCCGTCACCGCCGATCGTCATCAAGCAGCTTAAAGTAAGCCGGTCCTCTCCGGGATTTAACGAGCAGATCCCGTTTGAGAGCGCGTGCGGAAGCATAGGTATCACCCGGTCGGCAAGGTAGACGCTCGTACCGCGAAGCGCAGCCTCCGCGTCGATCGGCGAACCTTCGGCAACGTAATGCGCGA
>WREB01000170.1 GCA_009779525.1 Defluviitaleaceae bacterium | reverse complement strand
TGCAGGGGGCTTATCTTGTAGCCGACTATCCGGTCGAGGACCCTCCTCGCCTGCTGGGCGTTGACGAGGCTCATGTCGATCTTGCGGGCGTCCTTGAGCGAATTTTTCACCGCGTTCTTCGTGATTTCGTTGAACGAAATGCGCGAAGCCGCCTGTTCGTCGAGCTTGAGCGCGTGCATGAGGTGCCAGCTTATCGCCTCGCCCTCGCGGTCGGGGTCGGTCGCGAGATAGACCTTAGTAGCCGCCCTGGCTTCCTTGCGCAGCTTTGCAAGGATTTCGCCCTTGCCCCTGATGGTTATGTACTTAGGTTCGTAATCGTTTTCGACGTCGAGCCCGAACTCGCTCTTCGGCAGGTCGCGGACGTGGCCGACGCTCGCTTCGATTTTATAATTTGGTCCGAGAAATTTTTTCAATGTTTTTATCTTGTGCGGCGATTCTACTATGACTAAGTTCTTCGACATTTGCGGCCCTCGTTTTAGTTAGATATTCCGGATGTAGCGCGCGCCGGGAAGCTTCCTGATGAAGCCCTTGAGCTCAAGCATCGTGCAGGCGTAGTGCAGCGCCTGCGCCTGTATTCCGGTCTTTGCGGCGAGCGACTCAAAGGCCGCCGGCTCAAAATTCACGCAATCATAAACGATTTTTTCATCGGGCGCAAGGGAATCGGAGGCGGGTTTTGCCGCCTTTTCCGGGTCTTTCGCGCGGACTATCCCAAGCAAATCGAGGACGTCTTCGAAGCATGTCGCCGTATGCGCCCCGTCGCGTATCAATTGGTTCGTGCCCTCGCTGAATTTATTTAGGATGCTGCCGGGCACCGCCATAATGTCGCGCCCCTGGTCGTTCGCCTGGCCGACCGTTATCAATGTTCCGCTTTTTTTCGCGGCCTCGACCACTAGTAGCACCTTGCAGAGCCCGCTTATGATGCGGTTTCGCGCCGGGAAATTACCCTGGAACGGTTCCGTACCGGGCGGGTATTCCGAAAGCACGCAGCCGTTTTTAATAATATCGTCCCGAAGCGACGCATGTTCGGCGGGGTAGCACACGTCGGCGCCGCAGCCCAACACTGCGACGGTCGTCCCGCCCCCCTCGATCGCGCCTTTATGCGCCATTCCGTCGATACCGCGCGCCATCCCGCTTACGACGACCACGCCCTCGCCCGCCAGCGGCTTCGCGAACATGCGCGCCGCGGTGAGCCCGTACTCGGTGCAGCGCCTCGAGCCGATTATGCCGACGCAGGGGCGGTTTGCGGCGGGCAGCGCTCCGCAGTAGAATAATCCGGCCGGGGGGTCTGGGATTTGCTTAAGCGGCGCCGGATAATTGTCGTGGAAGCGCGAGACATAAGCGACGCCCTTTTTTCCCATGACGGCAAGCAGGCTTTCGATCCGGTCGAGGGAACGGTTCTCGGTAACCAATGAAACGTTTCGTTCGCTCATCCCCTCGACCGAGGCGAGCGTTTCCGCTTTCGCGTCGAATATTTCGCGCGCGGCGCCGAACGTTTCAAGCAGCAGGTTTTGCTTCCTTGAGCTTAAACCCCCAAGGGACGAAAGCCAAAGCATGTATATCTCTTCGTTCATCGCGGGCCCCTCGCTTCGGTTTGGCGCTGCGTACGGCAGGATATCATTTAAGCGGCGGCGGACGCCATATAATTTTTTTTGCGGTTATTTTGGATTAGCCGGCAAAAAGCAAACAAACGCGAGTCGGCTGCGTTTATATAGTAAAACGGATAAAAGGCGATGCTCATGAACGAAAACGCAAAACCGGCTTTAACCGAAGACGACGAAAAGTATGCGTCCGAATCGCAAGACAATCTCGATCCGAGGCAAATCCCGCCGACCGAGGCGATTCCGGTGTTGGACGAAGGGGAGCCTGTAAAAAAGGCGAAGCTGGAATTTTGGGTTTACCCGGCGCTCGCGCCGTTCGCCTACATAGCGATGGGAATGCTCTTTAAGTGGTGGGCGTGGGGATGGATCGTCATACCGGTTTCGGCGATCGTCGCGACGCCGATGCCAAAATGGGTAAAAGCCGTTTCGCTTTCTCCATTCGCGTACATACTGACGGGGCTCTTCTTCGGTTGGTGGGCCTGGGGCTGGATGATCATTCCCGTCACCGCGATACTCGCGTCCGGAGGTTTCCGCAGGTTCACGTAAACAAATCGCGCAATAATCCGGTTGTCGCGAAAAATTAAATATGGTATGCTTCGCAAGGCGTAAAGCGCCGAGCGCGCCGCACGCGAGGGTCATCTGACAGGGGCGAAGCATGGCTAGCAAACCGTTGATGGAAAAATGGGATTTCATTATCCTGCTCGGCGAATCGGGCGGCGGCAAGGGAACGCTGGTAAACAGCATTAAGAAATATTGGGTGGAGGGCCTCCATTCGGCGAGCATGGGGGACATCTACCGCGAAAAAGCAAAGACAGACCCTGTTATCCGCGACATGACGGAGCAGGGTATTTTAATAGACGACGCGGTCACCGGTAAAATTTTCCGCGAGTTCGCCGAATCAAACGCCCCGGGCTTAATCGACGGCTACCCGAGAAACCGCCAGCAGGCGATCGACCTTATCAAGTTTATAAAGGGCAAGGGCTGGCGCATCCTCGCGGTGGATTTAAATTGCAACATCGACAAGATTATCGAGCGCCTGCTCGCCAGGAACCGCGCCGACGACAAGCTTTCGATCGTTTACAAGCGGCACACCGACCACATGAACCTTCATCCGTCCGTCATGGAGGAGATTAAAAACAGGCCCGACCTGTTCGACGTCATAACCCTAAACGGAAACCTTCATTCCGACATCGTGTTCAGCAATTTTTTGCTCGACGTGCTGCGCCTCGTCGACGTGCTTTATTTCTACAGCCTTTGCGAAGTCAATACCTCGTTCAAGGTGGACGAAAGCGAAAGCACGATAAACCCCGCGATCAACCGATGGATATGCGGCTTCCTCAAAAACATACAAGAAATCATACAGCAGCATTGACGGACGCGCCCGAGGGGGCGCGTTCTTTATTGGCGCCGATAATGGACACAGGGCGTAGAATTGATATAATGACGCAATGAAATTTGTCGCGATGAAGGCCTACGCCAAGCTTAACCTGACCCTCGATATTTTAGACGTACGCGGCGACGGCTATCACGAACTACGGTCGGTCATGCAGCAAATTTCGCTGCACGACACGGTTATCGCCAAAAAAACGAGCGGTACGGGATTTAAATTTATTTGCAAAAGCGGCGAGATCCCGCGCGACGGAAAAAACCTCGTTTGCAAAGCCGCTTTAAAAATGATAACGGAATATAAAATCGACCGGGGATTTAGCATAAAGCTTGTGAAAAGGATCCCGGTTTCCGCGGGGCTGGGCGGCGGGAGCGCCGACTGCGCCGCCGCGCTTAGATGCGTCGCAAGGCTTTTTAAAATCGACGTAAGCGCCGAGCGGCTTATCGAAATAGGCGGCGGGCTCGGTTCGGACGTGCCGTTTTGCCTGTTCGGCGGGACCGCGCGAGTTTCCGGCGCCGGCGAAAGGCTTGAACGGCTCGGCGCTCATCCCAAATGCTGCGTCGTCGTCGCGCGCCCTCCAGTTAGCGTGTCGACCGGGGAAGCGTTCGCGCGGTTCGATAAATCGGAAAAAAGCGGGCGAACCGACGCGACGGCCGCCATGGTGCGGGCGATCGAAGGCGGAAACCTTAAAAAAATAGCCGATTCGCTTGGCAACGATTTTTTGCCCGGCGCGATAGCCGAATACCCGGCGGTCGGCGGACTGATCGAGTGCATGAGGCAAAACGGGGCGCTCAACTCTTCGATGACGGGGAGCGGCCCGTCCGTCTTCGGCTACTTCGAAACATACGCGGGCGCGCTTGGCTGCGTAAAAAAAATAAAAAGCAAGTTTAGGGACGTTAAGGAGATTTTCGCGGCTCGCGTGATAAACGGCGGCGCGGCGAGGGGTTTTGCCGATGAATAAAAATTTGAGAAACATTGCGCCTGTTTGCCTGCTCGTTTTCGCGCTGGTTTTGCCGGCCTGGGGCTCGCTTGCCTCCGCCGCCTCGTTTAGGGACGTCCCGCAGGGGCACCACGCGTACGAGGCGGTCGAATGGATCGCAAATCCCGCGAACGGAAGCATAATGACCGGCGACGCAAACCGCAACTTCAACCCGGCTAGCATCGTCACTAAATTTGAAGCGGTATTCATATTCGCCCGCGCCGCGGGCTATAAGACGACGGCGCAAACGATTACGCCGGCCGAGCGC
>WREB01000169.1 GCA_009779525.1 Defluviitaleaceae bacterium | reverse complement strand
TGCAACATGTGGGTCCCATTGTTGTATTGGATACATACTTGACGTATACTTGTCAAGGTAATCATTATAATAATCCTCAATATCATAGTATATTCAGGATTACAACGGCTGCTTGTGCGTTTTGTTGGACATTTTCGGAAGAAATTTCACCAACCGGTAACTCAATATTTTGTTTCGGTTAATCGTATAGTAAACTTATGAAAGCCGATTCACAATTGCGTAATTGCAATCATACAAGTTTTACATGTTTAATAGAATAAAAAACTTCATCAACCTCCAAAACCGTTAAACTCGGTGATGGAGGTTTTTATACGTATAAATATATGTAATAATATAAAATGACTATTCCCTTACCTCAGCCCCTACACAATCGAAAGTATGTTTGATATTCGAAGAAAACGACTAGGGGGAACGAAATGGAACACAAACCCATCAGCTTCTTCGAATTCACGAAAAGATTCAAGGACGAAGAAAAGTGCCGCGAACATTTATTCCGGATAAGGTGGCCTGAAGGATTCACCTGCCCATGCTGCCAAAATGACAGCTACTATTACATACGGAAACGCAAAACCTACCAATGCACTAACTGCAGACACCAAACATCGGTAACAGCCGGAACCATAATGGACAGAACGCACATACCGCTGGAAAAATGGTTTTGGGCGGTCTACCTCGTAAGCACGGACAAACGAGGCCACTCGGCGACCGCGCTGTCGCGCGAACTGGACATCGGCTACAAATCGGCCTGGTACCTGCTCCACCGGATCCGCAAGGCCATGAGTGACCGCGAAGAGGAAACCGTGTTCGCCGGAATCGTCGAACTCGACGACTCCTACTTCGGAGCCGCGGAAAGCGGAGGAAAACACGGCCGCGGTTCGGACAAGGTGAAGGTGGTCGTCGGCATGTCACTGAACGATTACGGCAGGCCGAGGCGCATCAAGATGGAGCCCGTTCGGGACGTTACATCGGAAACCCTTTCCGGTTTCGCCGAAAGGCACATCTGTTCCGGTTCGGCCATATCGACCGACGCGTTCAACGCGTACAACGAGTTAGGCCGGATAGGTTACGACCACCGTCCAAAGGTATTCGATACGAAATCCGATTCGGATCACCTCAAATGGCTGCATACGATCGTTTCCAACGCTAAGTCGTTTATCAACGGCACGTATCATGGTTTGGATGAAAAGCATCTCAATCTTTATCTTTCGGAATTTTGTTTTCGTTTCAAACGCAGGTCCGAATCGAACAAGCTGTTCAACCGGTTGTTGTTTTCGTGCACCGTGGTTCAAAAGATACCGTTTGCTGTCTTAACGGAATAATCATATAACAAAAAAATAAGTCGCATTAAAAAAACGTAATTATTTACAAAGCAATCACACTTTTTACGGCAAATCCATCTTGCATGGAAAGATTATTTTCTTGGAATAAAATTGGTTAGTTTTAACATTGTTAAATAAAAAAAGCCGCCCGATTAAAGGCGGCTTTCATGTTTTAATAATTATACCGGCACGTACATGTCCTCGATAAAACTGCATTTTACGCATGTCGCCTTATAATGGTAGAAGGGACGCCATACGCCGTAGTTATCGTACCTATAAACTACGCCGTAAAGTTGCCAGCCGCCCAAAGTATGGACATATTCCAAAAGACCTAGAAATACGTTTTCGCATTTTTGAAAGCAAATAAATGTCCTGGTGCAAATAATCGCGCACGAATTCGGTATAATCATATGGTTTTGCAAGCACGGACCGACGGCTCCCTCATGCCCGCAGATTTCTTCTTCAGAAATGTGAGAATCACTATAATCAAATTCGCCAAGAAAAGTTAAATAATCACTTAAATTTTCTGTCGGTCTCCGTAAGAACGAACCGTCTTCGAACCAAGTCACTTCGTCCCAGTTAAAATCCTCCGGAAATTCCATTACCGGTATGTCTTCCTCCGACGCGAAGCCGGCGTTAAGCATGGCTTCCGCATGGTCGAAAACGGGCTTTTCATTGACCGGCCTGACGTTGCCGGCGTTTATTACGGACGAAAAAGTAACGGCGACGATGAAAGCCATAAACATGCTATACTTTTTTTTCACGCTTAAACGCCCTTTTCAACGAATTGATAAATATGGCTGGCAAATAGGTCCGTAAAATTAATGTATGAATAAAAATTTACGATTTATATGAGTAATTTATTATTTATGCGAATATATTGCTTTTTTCGAACCGATAAAACGCCCCGCGCGTTGACGCCGTTGCGCGGCGACGAAATTTCGGGCAAAATATGGTTATCATTTTAATACGCGCATAAAAATTAAGGAGGCTTTATGAAGGAACGCATCGATCCAAAAAAAGTGCCTAAGCGAACCTTACCAAGCGGCGAAAAGATTCCTTGCATAGGCATGGGCACGTTCGGGTCGGACCGCTTCACGCCCGAGCAGGTTTCCGGGGCGGTCGCCGGGGCGATCGAGGCGGGCTACCGCCTGTTCGACTGCGCCAGCGTGTACCAGAACGAACGCCTGATAGGCGACGTTTTTAATTCGGCCTTCAAGGCCGGAACGGTCAGGCGCGAAGACTTGTTTATAATGTCCAAAGTCTGGAACGACAGCCACGGCGAAGGCGACGTCCTGCTTTCTCTCGCCAAGACACTCAAGGATCTTCGGCTCGAATACGTCGACGCATACTTCGTGCACTGGCCGTTCCCTAACTACCACGCGCCGGGCTGCGACGGCGACAGCCGCAACCCCGATTCGAAACCGTTTAGCGTCTCGCGGTTTATCGCTACCTGGAGGCAGATGGAGCGCCTGCATAAGGCCGGGCTGGCGCGGCACGTCGGGTTTTCGAACATGACGGTCCCGAAGCTTGAAGCCGCGCTTCCGCAATGCGAGATACGCCCGAGCCTGATCGAGATGGAGATGCACCCGTGCTTCCAGCAGGCCGATCTGTTCGACTACTGCCTCGTCGAAAACATCCAGCCGATCGGGTTCTGCCCGATAGGCTCGCCGACGCGACCCGACCGCGACAAGGCGGAGGGCGACGTCTCGGTCTTCGAGGTGCCGGAGGTGGTCGAAATCGCCAAGGCGCACGGCGTCCACCCGGCGGTCGTCTGCATCAAGTGGGCGGCGCAGCGCGGCCAGATCCCAATCCCGTTTTCGATTTACGAAAACGAATACGCGAGCAACCTGCGCTGCGTGACCGAGGATCCGCTCACTAAAAAAGAAATGAAGGCGATGAAAAACGCCGAGCGGAACAACCGCCTGATAAAGGGGCAGGTGTTCCTCTGGGAGGGCGCGGCCGGCTGGGAAGACCTTTGGGACTTAAACGGCGAGATAACGAAATAAACCGCGCGCAAAACCAAGGAGGGAAGCAATGAAACGTTCGGAAGGGTTCTTCGGACTGCACTTCGACTTTCACGCGGGCGCCGACTGCAATGAGATCGGCAAAACTTTCACCGAGGAGATGGCGCGCGAAATAATCGAGACGCTTAAGCCGGACTTCATCCAATGCGACTGCAAGGGGCATCCCGGCTATTCCAGCTACCCGACCATAGCCGGCAACCCCGCGCCGGGGTTCGTCGGCGATCCGCTTAAAATTTGGCGAAAAGTCACCAGCGAATACGGCGTTCCGCTGACCATGCACTATTCCGGCGTTTTCGACAGGCGGGCGATCGAGCTGCATCCCGAATGGGCGGCAACGGGCGAGGACAAAACGCCAAACAAGGAAATGACTTCGGTTTTCAAGGGTTACGCCGATGGGCTTTTGATCCCGCAGCTAATCGAGCTGGCAAACGGGTACGGAGTCGACGCGGTTTGGGTCGACGGCGAATGCTGGGCGAGCGTCCCGGATTTCGACGAGGCGAACGTGCGCGCGTTCGAGGGCGAATACAAAATGAAGCTTAAAAAGGACGCGGACGGAAAATATGAAAAGGATTCGACCGAATACAAATCGTTTTTAGATTATTCCCGCGGTCTTTTTAAAGACTATCTGACACGCTACGTAGACGCGGTGCACGCCGAGGCGCCGCAGTTCGAGATCGCCTCCAACTGGGCGTACAGTTCGTTTATGCCCGTTCCGGTCGAGTCGGGCGTAAATTTTTTGTCGGGCGATTTCAATTCGGTGGACAGCTACAACGCGGCCCGCCTGGACGCGCGGGTGCTTTGCGAACAGGGCATGCCGTGGGATCTTGTCGCGTGGGGGTTTTTCTACACCTTCCAAAAAAATAGCACCATCGCGACCAAGGGCGTTCCGGCCC